>DATCVX010000141.1:0-13604 GCA_036566705.1 Arthrobacter sp.
AAGGTGACCACGCCGATCTTCGCGCCCGCGAGGCGCGGCTCAGCGGCGACGGCGATTGCCTCGCCGATCAAGGGAAGTTCAGTCATCTCAGGCCTCGACGACCTCGACGTTGACGACGTCTTCAATCACGGGGTTGGACAGCAGGGTCTCGGCTGCCTCACGGGCCTGGGCCAGGATTGCGTCGGTCACCTCGCCGTCGACGGTCAGTTCAAAGCGCTTGCCCTGGCGGACAGAGCTAAAGCTGGTGAAGCCCAAACGGGGGAGTGCACCCACGATGGCCTTCCCCTGCGGGTCCAGAATCTCGGGCTTGGGCATGACGTCAACAACGATCCGGGGCATCCGGCAACTCCTGTGCGTGAGCATTGGGTAAGGGCGCAGCGGAGTGGTGCCGTCTCACGCCGTTCCGCTGTGTTGAGGGGTGCTTCTTGAACAGTGTGGACGGGCGCTCCGCGAGCTTGCTAGCCCATTCTACCGGGCATGGGGCCGCACTCTGTATTCGGCGGAACAGCGGCTGCTCTGGCCCTGCGCGCACACCGTCACTAGGATTGCGGAATGGCTGAGAAATCGAAATCCGTGCTGTTGCCCGTGGTAGCTGCTGCCGTTTTCGCGGGGCTGGGCCGCATGGTCCTGCAGAAGATCAAAGCGGACCGGGCTGCCCGGGAAACCCGCGTGGCAGGTCCCGTCGATGAAAAGACCCGGCAGTGGATCAGTGACGTAGTCCGGACGCCACGCCAGTAGGCGCCATCATCGCGTGACGTTGATCAAGGGCGGCCCCTGAGGGGGCCGTCTTTTTTGTGCCCCGGAAACGACAAAACGACTACCGGATCGGATGGATCTTCCCCATCACCGGCGAACACGGTGGAGTTCATCCTCCCGCCCGGCGACACCGCCGGGCCGTTGTCATGACAACCAAATTGACAGATGAGAAAAATGATCTTGTGGCTTATGTCATATTCGTCTATCAGTCTGTACTGTTTGAATCGGCTGGTCTCCCCGGGTTACAAGATCTGTAATTACGGTTGTCGTCTTCCAGCTGCCGCGGGCCGGACGCGTGCCGGAGCCGTGCCTCGTGAAAGGTGTAGTCGCTCGTGAAATCAACTGGAAAGAGCCCCGTCCGGGGCGGGGGGTTCCGGAAAGCGACGGCGTTGGCCGTGGGTTTGCCGCTTCTCCTCACTTCAATGGCGTTGAGCCCCGCTACCGCGGCGCCCGCCGAACCAAGCACCGTTGTAACTCCCCGGACCGTCAACCCGGCCGACTACCCGGCAGGCCGCTACATTGTGGTTCTTGCCGAGAAGCCCGCAGCCACGTACGACGGCGGAACGCCCGGGCTGGCAGCGACGAAGCCCCAAAGCGGCCGGAAGCTCGACGCGGAACGCCCGGAAGTCCGGCAGTACCAGGCACACCTCGAGGAAAAACAGAACTCCGTTGCCGCGGCGGAAAGCATCCAGATCAAGCGGAAGTACACGGCCGCCATCAACGGATTCTCGGCCGACCTCACCGCTGAGCAGGCCGTCAGGCTCGCCAAGGACCCTGCCGTATTGATGGTTGCCCCGGATACCGAGAACGCTCCGGACTACTCCACCACGGACTTCCTCAAGCTCAGCGGCGCGAACGGCCTGTGGAACACCGCCTTCGGCGGCCAGGATAATGCCGGCAAGGGCGTTGTGGTGGGTGTCATCGACTCCGGCTACACGCCGTCCAGCCCCTTCTTTGCCGGCAGCGACGTCCAGCCGCTCAGCGGCGAGGCCCAGGTTGGTGTCCCGTACCGCACGGCGGACGGCAAGATCGCCATGCTTAAATCCGACGGCGACACGTTTATCGGCGAGTGCCAGAAGGGCCAGGGATCCGGAGCGACTTTCAATGGAGATGACTGCAACTCCAAGGTTCTGAGCGCACGCTACTTTGCGGACGACTTCCTGCAATACGTGGCGCCCAAGAACCGAGCGCCCGAGGAACTGATTTCGCCAGTTGACGTCGGGAGCCACGGTACACACACGGCCAGCACGGCGGCAGGTAATGCCAACGTCCGTGCCAACCTTGGCGCCACCGACATGGGCATCACCAGCGGCGTGGCGCCGGCGGCAAAGCTCTCCGTCTACAAAGTCTGCTGGGAGGATGACAACCCGGATACCGGCGGCTGCTACAGCTCTGCCTCCGTGGCTGCGATCAACCAGGCCATCCTCGATGGCGTGGACGTGCTCAACTACTCCATCTCCGGCAGCACCTCCACCACCACCGATCCGGTATCGCTGGCCTTCCTGTCCGCGGCCTCGGCCGGTATCTTCGTTGCCGCATCCGCCGGAAACTCAGGCCCCACCGCGAGCACCGTCAACCACGGTGCGCCCTGGCTGACCACTGTTGCCGCCAGTTCCTTCTCCACGGAACTGCAGGGAACCGTCGAATTCGAGGACGGCAGCAAGTTCCGCGGGGCCAGCCTCATGGCTGCTCCCGTTCCCGCGAGCAACGTTGTGCTGGCCGCGTCCGCCGCCGCAGCCGGCGCAGCAAATCCTGAACTCTGCGCCCCCAACGCACTCGACCCCGCCAAGGTGGCAGGCAAGATCGTTGTCTGCGACCGCGGAGTGGTTGACAGGGTGGCCAAAAGCGCCGAAGTGAAGCGGGCCGGCGGCATCGGGATGATCCTGGTGAACCTTGCCACGTCCTCCGAGGACCTGGACCGGCACTCCGTACCGACGGTGCACGTGAACCCGCCTGCCACGCAGCAGATCAAGGACAAGATCACCGCCAACCCCGCCATCAAGGTTGCGCTGGTGAACAAGGACACCACCGGCCTTCCCGTGGCACCGCAGCCGCAGATTGCCGGGTTCTCTTCCCGCGGCCCGCTGATCGCCACCGGCTCTGACCTGCTCAAGCCGGACGTGGCTGCGCCCGGTGTTGCCGTGCTTGCAGGCGTGTCTCCCATCGGCTCGGGCGGCGACCAGTTCGGCATGATGTCCGGAACGTCCATGGCCGCGCCCCACGTTGCAGGCTTCGGCGCGCTGATCCTTGCCAAAAACCCCAGCTGGTCGCCGGCCGCCATCAAATCGGCCATGATGACCACGGCCGGTGAGGTCAAGAACGCCGACGGCACCCGCAACGGCGACGTCTTCGCCACCGGGGCGGGGCAGGTGGACGTTGCCAGGGTCCTCGATCCGGGACTTGTCTACGCCAACACCGAGGATGACTATTTGAGGTTCATCCAGGGCACGGGCCTTGACCTGGGCATCCCCGGCCTCGGGAGCACCGCGCCGCGGGACATGAACGTCGCCTCGTTCGCGCTGGGTGCACTCACGGGCAAGACTGAGGTCACCCGGACGGTCACTGCTTTGACGCCGGGTGTTTACCGGGCCAAGGCCGATGTTCCGGGCATCAAGGTGACGGTGACGCCGTCGATCCTGAGCTTCAGCGCCGCCGGCGAGAAGCGCACCTTCAAGGTCAAGTTCGAAAACAGCAGCGCGGCCCTGGGACAGTTCGCCATGGGCAGCCTGGTCTGGCAGGGTGCCGGCAAGAACGTGGCGTCCCCCGTGGCGGTACGCCCGCAGTCGGTGGTGGCCCCGGCGAATCTGGCCTTCAGCTCGGCAGGTGGCACGGGCCAGGGTGACATCCCCGTGGTCTCCGGCACCAACGCCCCCGTGAAGATCACCCTGGACGGCCTGTCCAAGGCTGACTCCTCGGCCATCGAACTGGTTCCCGGGCCGCTGGCGCTGGAAACCGACGAGTCAAACTTCGCCAAGGAAGTCACTGTTCCGGCAGGATCGCCGTTGGCCAAGTTCTCCGTGTACTCCTCGGATGAAGCCGCCGATTTTGACATGGTGGTCTTCAACCCGGCGGGACAGGTACTCCTCGCCCAGACCGCCTCGGCCAGCGAATCGATTTCTGTTCCCAACCCGGCTGCCGGCGTGTACACGATCTTCGTGAACCTCTATGCGAGTCCGAACGGGCAGCCCACCAAGGCTTCCGTGGACGCGGCAGTGCTGGGGGCCAATGTAGGAAACGCGACAGTGACCCCCAATCCGCTGCGGCTCGGTAACGGCCAGGCGGGAGTTGTGAAGCTCGAGTGGAAGGACCTCGCTGCGGGCTCCTACATCGGCCGGGTGACGTTCGCCGGTTCAAGCGTGCCCACGTTCGTTTCGGTGGCGGTCACGCCCGGTGGCACGGTGGTGGTCCCGGATGACGAAACAGCCAACGACCCGGCCGCTGCGGACAAGGCGGACAAGGCCAAAAAGAAGCAGGAAGTCCCGGAATTCTCGGGAAACCGCAACATGGATCTCTAGTCCACCAGCAGTCGCCAGGACGCCGCCGGTTCCGTTGGAGCCGGCGGCGTCCTGCTGTGTGTGGGCAGGGCCGCCCGCGCAGGACTTCGTTCCGGGCAGACTACGTTTCGCCGAGCGAACCCGGCGTCCCGCCGAGCAGCGGCGCCATGGCGCGCCAGCGGGCAATCTCGCAGCCGTCCGTGCGCCGGAAGGTGACGCTGACAGGGCGGCCATCGACGGATCCCGTCACCACGGCAACCTGCGGCCCGCCGTATTGCTGAGTGCACAGCTTCGGGGGCCCCGGCTTGGGGAAGAAGGTGTCCTCACCGAAGCGTTCGACGGCCGCAAGCGCGGCCGCCGGGTCAGGCAGGGTGCAGCCGTCTTCGACCCGGCCGTCCCGGGCGACCAGCCGGAACTCGTGCTCGGAGGCATCCGCGTCTTCCCGGAGCCTGATAGTCAGGTCGAGTTCGTTCATGCCGGACTCTCCGAGTGCAGCGGGGCGAGCTCCCTTGCAAGGCGTTCCCTGAGCTCAGCGGCCTCGGCCGCGAAAGCACGCTGGTGCTCAACGTAGGTGGCCTTGCCGTCCGGGGTTTCGATCCGGATGGCGGGGTAGCCCCACTCCGCGAGGTCATACGGGGAAGCCTGCATATCCATTGCCCTGATCCGCCAGGAAAGCTCGAAGCAGTCCATCACCAGCTCGCTGGGCAGCGCGGGCAGCAGTTTGTAGGCCCACTTGTAGAGGTCCATGTTGGCGTGGAGGCAGCCGGGCTGCTCCATGTCCCGCTGGTTCTCGCGGCTGGGTGCCAGTTCGTTTCGCGGGATGGCGTCCGGTGTATAGAAACGGAACGCGTCAAAGTGCGAGCACCGGATCCGGTTCTCCTCCACCACTTTGTCCGTCCCGGCCGGGCCCAGCCGCAGCTGCAGGTACTCGTGGCGCAGGTCGAACTTGTCCTGGCGGTAGACCATGGCCCATTCGTGCAGCCCGAAGCAGCCGAACTGGGCGGGACGGGCCGCCGTTCCGCGCAGGATGATTTCGGCGAAGGTGACGGCTTCGCGGCGGTCTGCCAGGAAAGCGCTGCGGTCAAAGGTGACCGCCCCGGTTCCCGCTGGCAGCCCAACGGAGGCGAGCTCGCCGTCGTCGAGCGTTCTGTAGTGCTTCCAGCCGCTGCGGGCGGTGGCCTGTTCGCCGGTAAGTACGACGCCGGCTCCCGGGTGCCAGCGCAGCAGCTGGCCTGGCTTTTGGGTGTAGTAGGTGAAGAGGAAATCCTCAACGGGGTGCTTGCGGCCGGCGGAGCGGCGGGCCAGGTAGGGGTCGGCGTAACGGCGGACGCGCTGGACGTGCGCGGCTTCGCGCGCCCTGCCGTCGTCGGCCGCCAGCAGGCTAAGCTGCGCCACCGCTGGAACCCAGGATGGACTGGGCGGCATTCCAGGCACTGATTTCGCAGCCGTTGGTCCTGGCGAAGGTGACATCCACGGGCGTCTCATCGACTATCCCGGTGACGGTTGCCTTCTGCGGCCCGCCGTATTGTTCGGTGCACGCCTGGGCGGTGTTCTTCGGTGACGGGGTCAGGACGGCCGGGTTTTCCTTGAGCGCGATGCAGGCCGCGTCCGCCGCCGGATGCTTGCTTTCCGCGGACGGCACACCGCCCTGGCATACGAGCGTGTAGTTGACGGCCGGTTCGGTGTCGGAAGGCTTGATCATGATGGCCAGTTCCGCGTTCCCTGCCCCGGGGCCGGCGGGGAGTGCCGACGGCGCTGACGGTGCCGGAGCCGGAACGGACGTTTCAGCGTCTGGGGCGGGTGTGTCCGACGGCGTGGACGTACCGGACGGGGTGGCCGACGTTGCGGAGGGTGAAGGCTGACCGGATCCCTGTCCTGCCGAACAGGCCGACATCAGTCCCGCTGCCGCTGCCACGGCCAACACCTGGATCAGCAATTTACGCACGCGCCCGGCCTCCTCGGATTGCTCCCATTCTACTGCCGGGTCTGCTGGTGCCCGGTCCCGGCGCCTGTGGCCCCGGCGGTTGCGGCGATCAGTCCCATCATGGCGCCATGCAGCTCGGCCACCTGGTCCCGGGTCAGGCCCAGGCGCTCCATCATGGTGCCGGGGACCGCCAATGCCTGTTGCCGAAGCTCCGCGCCGGCCGGGGTGAGTTCCACGGCAAGGGCCCGTTCATTTCCGTCCACCCGACGCCGCGTCAGAAGTCCCGCTGCTTCAAGGCGCCGGAGGAGCGGGGAGATGGTGGCGGGCTCCTGGGCGAGGGCATCGCTGATATTCCGAACGGTACGGGGACTTTCTTCCCAGAGGCACAGCATCACCAGGTACTGCGGGTGCGTGAGCCCCAGCTTTTCCAGGACCGGCTTGTACGCACCCACCACGCTTCGGGACGCCACGCTCAGGGCGAAGCAGAGCTGGTGTTCCAGGAGCAGGTCGTCCTGTTCGGGCGATACCGGTGTCACGCTGGTGGTCATCCCTACCCTCCAATAGTTAGTGCACTAATTATTAGCGTACACTGGACTGACAATCAGGGTTCTGTTGAAGGAGTCACCTTAGTGGTCAAGGACAACGCGTCACAGCGCTTCATGCGGGCAACCGGCAAGCTGCGGGCCATCTTCGGCCCCGCCAACCGCAGCTCCCTGGTGCATGACATGACCGAGGAGAACCGCAAACTCCTGGCCCAGCGTGAGGCGGAGAGCCAGCAGTGGGAGACATTGCAACGCCCTGACGGCAGCACCTATGTTGTCCCGAAAAACCCGGACGACAAGTCCCTGCGCTGAACACTGCCTGCCCTCTCTCCCGGGGCCTTTTTGTCCCTCCGGGCGTAAAATAAGGGCACTGCCCTCCAGGTGAGGGACAGTGGACTTTCGCCCGGGATGTGGGAAGGGGGTGGAGAATATGGCACATGCACTCACCCGCTTTATGAACGTGACTGACCGGCTCCGTTTCGTCTTTGGGCCGGCGACCCGCCTGGACTCGGACGCGCCGGTAGTTCACAAGCACGATGCGTTTGAGCAGGCCTCCGATGAGGATCTTTCGCACTTTGAAGTGGAAACGGATTCAGAAGGACACCACTACGCTGTCCGGCGTGAAGACATGAATAAATGAGCACGCCTTAAGAAGAGGAGCCGCCCCGCACGTTCTGTGCGGGGCGGCTCTTCCTTTAAAGCGCTTGGCGCGTCTGGGCCGAGCTTAGCGCCCCGTACCGCCGTAGACGGTGGCTTCGTTGTCGCTGTCCAGGTCGAAGGCCTTGTGGATGGCGCGCACGGCGTCGTCCAGCAGGTCTGCGTGGGTGACCACGGAGATGCGGATCTCCGACGTGGAGATCATGTTGATGTTGATTCCGGCGGCAGAGAGCGCCTTGAAGAAGGTCGCGGAAACGCCGGGGTGTGAACGCATGCCGGCGCCGATCAGGGACAGCTTGCCGATCTGTTCGTTGTATTCGATGTTTTCGAAGCCGATTTCGGGCTGGGCCGCCTTGAGTGCGGCGAGGGCGTCTGCGCCTTCGACGATGGGCAGGGTGAAGGAGATGTCCGTGCGGCCGGTGCCGTGCGTTGAGACGTTCTGGACGATCATGTCGATGTTGGAGTGGGCGTCGGCGATGACCTGGAAGATCGCGGCGGCCTTGCCGGGGATGTCCGGAACGCCCACCACGGTGACTTTGGCTTCGGAACGGTCGTGCGCAACGCCGGAGATGATTGGCTGCTCCAAGGCAACTCCCTCTTGAGTGGTGATCTTGTCTTCGGCGCTGGGGATGACCCAGGTGCCTTCGTTCTGGCTGAATGAGGACCTGACGTGCAGGGGCACGCCGAACCTGCGGGCGTATTCGACGCAACGCAGGTGCAGGATCTTGGCGCCGGAGGCCGCCAGTTCCAGCATTTCCTCGCTGGAGATCGTGTCGATTTTCTGGGCTGAAGGCACCACGCGCGGGTCGGCGGTGTAGATGCCGTCCACGTCCGTGTAGATCTCGCACACGTCGGCTTCGAGCGCCGCGGCAAGGGCCACAGCCGTGGTGTCCGAGCCGCCGCGGCCCAGGGTGGTGATCTCGTTGGTGGTCCGGCTCATGCCCTGGAAGCCGGCCACAATGGCGATGTGTCCCTTGTCCAGCGACGTGCGGATGCGGTGCGGGTCGACGTCGATGATCCGGGCTTTGCCGTGGATGCCGTCGGTGATCATGCCGGCCTGCGATCCGGTGAACGACTGGGCGGATGCACCGTACTTGTTGATGGCCATCGCCAGCAGCGCCATGGAGATGCGTTCGCCGGCGGAGAGGAGCATGTCCATTTCGCGGGCGGGGGCGGAATCGGTGACCTGGCCGGCGAGGTCCAGGAGCTCGTCGGTGGTGTCGCCCATGGCGGAAACCACCACAACCACCTCGTTGCCGGCGCGCTGTGCGTCCACCACACGCCTGGCGACGCGTTTGATGCCCTCGGCGTCCGCCACGGAAGAACCGCCGAACTTCTGGACGATCAGCTGCTTGGTGACGGCTCCGCCGTCGGGCAGCTCCTGCGGCCGGGCTGCGGTGTGCACTTCGGTAGTGGGCGTACTCATTGCGCGTACCTTCACTGAATCAATCGGAATTCTGGCGGCCAGGCGGCCTTGCGGCGCGACGGCGTGACTTGTTCAGCCCAGTTTATCGCCGCTGCCGCCCGGCGTTGAATTGTGACCGAATCTCAGCCTTGGGGTGGACCCCGGACGCAACACTGCGGGCGTACGCTCAGATAGTCAGTATGCATGCAGAGACTTGGGGGACAGGTGCGCAGGACATGGCAATAGAAGAGGATTCAGCCGGAGGCCCGGCGCTGCCGGAAGAGTTGCCGGCGGGTGGCATCACGGCCACAGGCGTGAGCCGGAAGTTCGGGCAGGTGCACGCCGTCGAGCACATGGACTTCCACGCTCCGGCGGGCAAAGTGACTGCACTGATAGGGCCCAACGGGGCCGGGAAAACCACGCTGCTGCTGATGCTGGCATCCCTGCTGGCGCCGGACTCCGGCACTGTCAGCGTGGGTGGCCTCGATCCGCAGCACGACCGTGCAGCAGTGCGCAGCAGGATCGGCTGGATGCCTGACACGCTGGGCGTGTGGGAGTCCCTGACGGCGCGCGAGATCCTGACCCAGATGGCACGCTTCTACCGTCTTCCCGCTGCCGGGATTGCGCCGCGGGTTGCGGAGATGCTGGACCGTGTCCGGCTGTCCGACCTCGCCGACCAGCCGGCCCGCGTGCTGTCCCGCGGCCAGCAGCAGCGGCTCAGCCTGGCCCGCGCCCTTATCCACGATCCGTCCGTGCTGCTCCTCGACGAGCCCGCGTCCGGCCTCGATCCGGGGTCCCGGGTTGAGCTGCGGATTATGCTGCGGGAGCTGGCGAAGGAGGGGAAGGCCGTAGTGGTCTCCTCGCACGTCCTGAGCGAACTGGATGAAATCGCCGACGGCGCCGTCTTCGTTAACAAGGGCCGCACCGTCAGGCAGCAGACCACGGACGAAGCTCACGCCGCCGGGCGCCGGTACGCCATCTCGGCAACTGACGGCGGAGCGCTGGCCGCCAAGCTTACAGAGTTGGGTCTGGCCTTCCGGCAAGAGGACGGCCGCCGTCCGGCCGTGAGCCTGATGCTGTTCAACGACGACGACGCCGCGCGGCTCCTGCGGGACCTTGTGCTCGCCGGCGTCCCGGTCAGCTCCTTCGCGCCCGCCTCGGGTGCCCTGGAAGAGACTTACATGAACCTTGAGGGGGAGCGGCGATGAGCCAGGCGACGGACACCCAGCAGCACGCCGCCGGCTCCGGCGGCCCGGGCGGCTACGCCGCCGGGATCAAGGACGTGGTGGTCCTTGAACTGAAACAGCGCCTCCGGTCCCGCGGCTGGTACATCATGCTGGCCATCTGGTTCCTCCTCACCGGCCTGGTGACGTGGCTGACATGGGCGAGCTGGAACGCCTCACAGGCTGCGCAGCGTGCCTACTCAGACTTCACGCCGGCGCAAACGGGCCCGGGGTCCATGATCTTTGAAGTGGTGCTGGCCTTCGTCCTGCTTTTTGCGCTGTTGGTGGCTCCTGCCCTGTCCGCCAACGCCGTCAACGGTGACCGCGCAGGCGGAACGCTGGCCATCCTGCAGGTGACGCTGCTGCAGCCCGGCCAGATTCTTTGGGGCAAGTTCTTTGCCGCGTGGTTCGCGGCCCTGGCCTTCCTCGTTGCCAGCACACCGTTCCTGGTAATCGGTGTGGCGCTCGGTGGCATGACACCCGGGCACGTCATAGTTGCGCTGCTGATGCTCGCCGTTGAGGTCGGCGTCGTTTGCGCCGTAGGCGTCGGCATTTCGGCACTGGCGGGACGGCCGTTGTTCTCCATCGTGGTCACGTACCTGGCCGTGGCGGGACTGGTGATCGGCACGCTCATCGCGTTCGGGCTGGGCACGGGCCTCACCCAGGGAACAATCATGGCCAACCAGCCGAACTACCGCGAATACCAGCCGCTCAGCAACGGGCCGGTGGAACCGGAGTACACCTGCTCCGGGCCGCTGCGGGAACAGCCGGCCCCGCGCACCGAACGGGTGGCCTGGTTCCTGGCCATGAACCCGTATGTCGTGGTGGCCGACGCCATTCCCTACCCCGAACGGACAGATCCGCAGGGCTTTACGTCGGTGGGGGCGATCGAGAACATCAGCCAGGGTGCACGGTACGCCATGGCGGGTCCGGAAGGTACCTATCCATGCGCCAACGGTGAGGCCA
This sequence comes from Arthrobacter sp., assembly GCA_036566705.1. GTDB lineage: Bacteria > Actinomycetota > Actinomycetes > Actinomycetales > Micrococcaceae > Arthrobacter. The sequence goes on from DATCVX010000141.1 coordinate 10,968, forward strand.
AGCCGCGGTACCTGGCCCAGGAAACGCCACTGTGGCCGCTGGGACTTGGCCTGCAGCTGGCGCTTGCCGGGCTGTTGATGTGGCTGGGCTGGCGATCGCTGCGCACACCGGCGCACAGGCTGTCGCCGGGAACCCGCATAGCCTAGCTGCTCCTCTGGACAGGCCCAGCCCGGTGGATCAGGATGGGATGAACCGGCGAATCCGCCGGGACCGCGGGGCTGGGGCTGTCCATGGACTGGGGGCTTGAACTGTGGCCGAAGGCGAACGCCAGGACGTGGGCCGGCGCGGCGACGACCCCGTTTACGAGGCCATCGGTCCCGGTTGGAACGGCGGAACGCAGGAAATGCAGGACGACGCCGGCTGGGCGCCCCGGCCGGCGGGCCCCGCGCGGGTTGCACTCACGGCGGCGGCAGGGGATGTGCTGGCATCCGTCCGGACCCTGCGGTTCTGGCTCGTGGCGGCGGCCGTGCCGCTGGCCACCTGTCTTTTCGCGCTGGCCCTCGTTGCGGTGGCCGCACCCGACGAGATGGACCCGGAAGAGGCCCGGTGGCTGGGCCATCTGCTCGCTGCTGCCATGATGCCCGCATCCTCGGCCCTCCTTGCCATGCATTGGGGGCTGCTGGGACGCCGGCAGTTGGCCGGGCGCAAGCAGCCAACGGGCCTGGACCCAGGCCCGTTGGCCCCGTTCCTTTCCGTGGCTGCGCGTGGGCTCGTGGTGGCTGGGATCGTCCTGGTGCTGCTGGTGCTGCACGCCGCCCTGGCAGGGGTGTCAGCTGCCGGCACGGCTGGCGCTTCCGCCGGTGTCGTCGTCCTGGAGTTTGTAGTTTTTGGGGCTGTCGGCGCCGGGGTGTCCGCGCTGCTCCGCCGCCGATTCTGGGCGTCCTTAGTCGGCTGGACCGTGGCCGGAGCCCTTGTGGTGGGGAACGCCGTGGCTGTTTGGGCCTTGATGCCCGTTGTGCGCGCCGACGAACCCGTGGCTGTTGCCATGAATGTTGTCTGGGGTCCCGGCCAAACGCGGGTTACGTATGAGTGCTCGACCGAACTCGTGGGCCTCGCCGAGGTTTTTCACACGGAACGTATTGTGTGGCTGGTGGCAGCGAACCCCATGGTGTTGTTCGGGATGCTGGCCTCCCGCGGGGATACCGGCGAGGAGGCTCTGGGCTGGATGCCCGGTGCGCTCCAGGAAGCTGCGGACGGGACGCAGGTTCCCTGCGTCAACGCCGAGCCACGCATGAAAGACGCCGTGCGGATGCCGTTGGAAGTGATCGGGCTGGCAACACAGGGTGTCCTGGCGGGCGGTTTCCTTGCCGGCGGACAGCTGGCTGCCCGGCGGAGGACCGGTTCAGGCGATTGAGTGGCGCGGACTGTCAAGGTGGAACATCAGCATGGGGTAGCCCTTGCCGGCTGTTTCCTGGTCCGTCGGGACCGCCGGGTCCTGTTTGAATCCCAGGCTCCGGAGGAGCTTGATGGAGGCAGTGTTCGGTTCGTAGGCCCGGGCGACGACGGTGCTGATCCCGCGCTCCGCGAACAGCCAATTGACCAGGGCCGCGGCGGCCTCTCGGCCGTATCCGTGGTGGTGGTGATCGGGATGCAGGACATAGCCCAAGGCGGCGTGCTGGAACGGATGCTTTCCAGGCGAAAGCACACCGGCGGTTTCCAGAACCGTGCTGTTCCATGTTCTGGCGTCTCCGACGACTTCTCCTGAAGTCCGCAGGGTAATAGCCCAGCCGTAATTGAACCATTGGCACGTGGATGCCGCGCGAAGGGCCACAACCTCCTCCAGCCGTTCGAGGTTTGCCTCCACTGTGAGGGGACCGTGAGACAGGTAGCGCGTGGCTGCCGGGTCGCCACGGAAGCGGTGGATGGCAGCCGCATCACGGATTTCGGCCGGACGCAACGTGAGCCGCTCGGTGACCAGCGGGCCAATCTCTTCCAGGTTCATGGCCTGCCTGATCCTTAGGTAAGTGCGTTGCGGCGGCCCTCGAAGGCGCGCCCCAATGTGACCTCGTCCGCGTATTCCAGGTCTCCGCCCACGGGCAGTCCGGAGGCGAGGCGGGTGACCACAATGCCGATGGACTTCAGCATCCGGGCCAGGTACGTTGCCGTTGCCTCGCCTTCCAGGTTGGGGTCGGTGGCGATGATGACTTCCTGGATGGCGCCGTCGTTCAGCCGGGTGAGCAGCTCCCTGATCCTCAGCTGCTCAGGCCCGACTCCTGCAATCGGGTTGATGGCCCCGCCCAGCACATGGTACCGGCCGCGGAAGGACCGGGTTCGTTCAACTGCCAGGACGTCCTTGGACTCTTCCACCACGCAGATCACGGAGGGATCCCGCCGGGTGTCCCGGCAGATGTTGCAGAGCTCCTGCTCGGTCACGTTGCCGCAGACCGTGCAGAATTTCACGCGTTCCTTCACCGTGGTGATGGCGTCCACCAGGCGTTTCATGTCCTGCGGGTCGGCTTCAAGGATGTGGAACGCCAGCCGCTGCGCGGACTTGGGCCCCACACCGGGAAGGCGTCCGAGCTCATCAATCAGCTCCTGGACCGCACCTTCGTACACGTTTCCCTCTTTAGCTTGGCTTGGATGATGGGCGAATCAGTGGTGCCCGCTGCGTTGCGGCCGCGTTGCTGCGATCAGTAG
>DATCVX010000142.1:0-5621 GCA_036566705.1 Arthrobacter sp.
TTCGGGGAGCCTAGTGCGTCAGGTCCTTGCCTTTCGTCTCGGGGAGTGTGAAGACGAACGCCGCGCTGACCGCCAGGAGCAGGACGGCGTAGATGTTGAACAGGCCGGGCATCTGCAGTGACGTGCCGAGCCACTGCTGCAGGTATGGAGCCGTACCGCCGAAGACTGCCACGCAGATGGAGTACGGAACGCCCACACCTACGGTCCGGATGCTGGTGGGGAACAGTTCGGCGTAGACGGCCGGCACAATCGCCGCGCTGCCGTTCTGGGGCAAGCTCTCGGACCGGATCGGCCGCAAGAAGGTGCTGTGGTCCGGGGCCATCGGGGCCGGCGTGATGCATTTCCCCATGACCTGGCTGTTGAAGGACTCGGCGTGGCAGCTGGCCGTCAGCATGTCCGTGATGCTCATCTTCATTGCCGCGAGCGCCGCCATCGTTCCGGCCGTCTACGCCGAGCTGTTCCCCACCAGCATCCGTACCGTGGGCGTGGGCGTTCCGTACTCCATCTGCGTGGCAGTATTTGGCGGCACGGCACCGTACCTGCAGCAGTGGCTCGGCACGTCACTGCAGATGCCCGGCCTGTTCAACGTCTACGCCGTTCTGCTCCTGGCGGTCAGCGCGGCGTTCGTCTTCACCATCCCGGAAACCAAGGGCAAGGACCTGACGCACTAGCTCCCCAACTGGGACCTCAGCCGCCGATGAACCGGTTCCGGCCCGCACGGTAGCCAAACACCGCAGCCAGCACGCCGACCACCAGGAAAAGCACTCCCGCGGCGGTGAAGGATCCGGTGGCCTGGTGCAACTGGCCCACCATCAGGGTGCCCATGGACCCCAGCCCGTAGCCGACGCCCTGCATCATCCCGGACAGGTGCGCGGCGGTGTGGCCGTCCCGGGTCCGGAGCATGATCATGGTCAGCGCCACGGCGGTGAGGCTCCCCTGACCGAGCCCCAGCAGCCCGGTCCACACCCAGATGAAGTCGAGCGGGCCGAAAATGCTCAGGGCGAAGCCGCCGCCGGTCATCAGCGCCACGAGCGTGTTGATGGCCCGCTGGTCACGGAACCTCGCGGCGAGCGCCGGGGCGAACAGGGAACCGAGCATCTGCAGCCCGATCGACACGGACACCATCAGCCCGGCCGTCCCGCCGTCCACGCCGCGCTCCCGCAGGATGGGCGCCAGCCAGGCGAAGACGCTGAAGGACATCATGGCCTGCAGCACCATAAAGCCCGTCACCTGCCAGGCCACGACCGAGCGCCAAACGTTAACGCCGTCGGAGACGGCATGGTGCCGGACCGGGCGCTGCCGCAACGCCACGGGCAGGAACAGCAAAAGTACGACGGCGGCAGGCACTGCCCAGAACCACAGCGCCGAAGTCCACTCCCCCGTCGCCGCGAAGACAGGGTAGGTAAAGCCGGCCCCCAGCGCTGCCGAAGCACAAATGGCGGTGGTGTACAGCCCGCCCATCAGCCCGAGCCGGTGCGGAAAATCGCGTTTCACGAGCCCTGGCAACAGGACGTTGCAGAGCGCTATGGCCGCGCCGCAGGCGGCCGTTCCGGCCAGGAGCGCGGGCAGGTGGCCTGCCCCCGGGATCAGTCCGCCGGTATTCAGCGGGCGCAGCAGAAGCCCGGCAGTGAGCACTGCCATGGCGCCCAGCAGGACCCGTTCGGCCCCAAACCGCCGCGCCAGCACCGGCGCGAGCGGTGCGAACACACCCAGGAGGGTGACGGGCACGCTGGTCAGTACAACGACGGCCCAGCCCGGCAGGCCGGCGTCGGACCTGATCTCGGGCAGCACCGCGGCGAAGCTGGAGAACACCGTGCGCAGGTTCAGTCCGATCAGCACCAGGCACAGCCCGAGATACACCAGCGCGCGGCGGCTGCCCGGGCCGTCCGGAAGCGCGGTGGGGGACGCGGCGGGAACATCGTCTATTTCGGCGTCGACCAGGAGGTCCGGCCCGTCGGCGGGCTTGGGGGCAGTCACGCGACCCATTCTGTCAGCCTGCCGGATTAGGCTGGGGCATGACCGAAGAGGAAGCAACCTGGCATGAAGCCCACAAAGCCACTCTGAGCAGGGGTGAAAGGGCCGCCGATGTGATGCGGAACAGCATGGGCAGTTGGCGGTTCGTCGCCGGATTCATCCTGTTCATGCTGCTGTGGGCGGCCATGAATACGTGGGTCCTCTCCTCCAGGGGCTGGGACCCGTACCCCTACATACTGCTGAACCTTTTCCTGTCCATGCTCGCCGGACTCCAGGGTGCCATACTGCTGATTGCAGCCAAAAGGCAGGACGCCATTGCGGCCGCGATGGCCCAGCACGACTACGACACCGACCTGCAGGCCAAAGCCGAGATTGAACGGCTCACCACCATCAACAACGAACAGCTGGAAATCCTGCGGGAATTGCGCGCCTTGGCCGGCCCATCCGCCCGAGGCTGATTCATCTATTCTGGAAGGGATGAGCGAAACCCCAGAAACCCCCCAGCCTCCGCATGTCCCGCGGCCAGTAACACCCGGTACCCAGGCGTCATTCGGCACCTACGGCGGCAGGCCCGTCAGCTTTGTGCGCCGCGGAACCCGGCTGCAGGGCCGCCGCCAGGCTGCCTGGGCGGAGCACGCCGAACGCTGGGCTGTGGACGTCCCCCGGCACGTTGCAAACACGTCGGTGCACCCTGACTACACGTTCGACGCCGAAGCCGAGTTCGGACGCACCGCGCCCCTGATCGTGGAGATCGGTTCCGGCCTGGGCGACGCCATCTGCCACGCAGCCGAGCAGAACCCGGACACGGACTTCCTGGCCGTCGAGGTCTACACACCCGGCCTGGCTAACACCATCATCAAGATCAACAGCCGCGGACTCAAGAATGTGCGTGTGGTGGAGGCCAACGCCCCGGAGGTCCTGGCCACCATGCTTCCCGCCGGTTCCGTCACGGAACTGTGGGTCTTTTTCCCGGACCCGTGGCACAAGTCCCGGCACCACAAACGCCGCCTCATCCAGCCGGAATTCGCAGATCTCGCAGCACGGGCGATCAAGCCGGGCGGGCTCTGGCGGATCGCTACAGACTGGTCCAACTACGCCGTCCACGTTCGCGACGTCCTGGCCGGTTCGGCGGATTTCGAGAACCTGCACACCGGCCAGCGCCGTGGCCCGGAGAGTCCCCTGACCCAGGTGTGGCAGTCCGGCGTCGAGTCCCTGGTGGGCGGTGCACCGGTCCGTGAGGGCCGCGCCCCGGTGAGCACCGCCCACACCGGCCCGAATGAGGGCATCGACGAAACCGGCGGCTGGGCCCCGCGCTTCGAAGGCAGGATCCGCACCAGCTTCGAAGCCAAGGCACACGAAGCCGGCCGGCTGATCTTCGACCTCTGCTACCGCCGCCGGTAGCCGCCGGCGCCCAAATGCGAGCCGCCTGGCTGGGCGGCAGCCTTAGGCGGTCCTGATGGAGGACACGATCTCCTTCAGCAGGTCCACCCGTGGCTCGATTTCGGGGTTGGCGTAGGGCCAGATGACCATAACGCCGACAAATCTGCTGCTTTCCCAGACGCCCACGCTCGCGGCCACCCTCGCGTCGCCCTCGGCGTCCGTGTAGCCCACCAGGACGGCGTACGCGGACCTGCCGGGAATGTTCAGTTCACCTTCGGTGAGCAGCGTCCCCTTGCGCTCTTCGAGGTAGAACTCGGACATCAGGTGTGCCCAGCCGTTGGCCTGCGGAGCGCCCTGGACCGATGTGTCGTCCTTGATGACAGTGACCAGGACATCGCCCAACAGGCCGTACTGCTCGGTGTCGGGTCCGGCCGACGAGTCTTCGAGTACCTGGGTGTGTTCGGGGAAGTCGGCTATGTAGCCGAGCGGAGATTCGATGTGCACGTCAGAGCCTTTCGAGCTTCGTGTCGTTCGGGACCTTATAGTACGTGGACACGTTGGTGGTGGCCTGGTTCTCGGTCTTGACCTCCACCTCGCCCAGCTTGACGTCGAAACCGGCCTGGTTGGACGCCGTCACCACGGTGTTGACCTGCACGGTGGCGGAACCGGCCTCGTAGAGTTTGGCGGCGTCCGAAGCCGCCCCGGCGTCGTTGCCCAGCGCCACATTCCGCATGTAACTGTCGATCACGGCCTTGTTCTCCGGCGAGTAGTCGACGTTGATCTTCACCGTTCCCTGGGTGCCGGCCGTCACGGTGGACTCCACCTTGGCGGCTTTCACGTCGGTGCCTGCGGTGGCGCCCTCAGCCACGGTTCCTTCGAGGGAGACGGAGACCGACTCAATGTTGTTGCCCTTGTCCATGTTCACTTCCAGGCCGCCCTTGCCGGACGCTTCAAAGACCCGCCCGTCCAGGTCCAGTTTGCCTTGCGCCGACACCTCGCCGCTGGCAGTGGCCGTGCCGTCCGTCAGGTTCCGCTCGTAGGCAAGGTCCAGCTTGGCCGACCCGGACGCGGGGCCGGACTCGGCCTCGGCTTCCAGTGACAGCGTCCCCTTGGCTTTGTCGGTCTGGCCGGTTGATCCGTTGTCTTCGGCGGCCTCGTTGATGGTGTCCAGGATGTAGCCCGGCGGGTTGCCGGCAACGTCCTTGATTTCGCCCACGCTGTCCGGCGGGAGGTCCCTGTACATCTGTTCCCGGGCAGCCCTGGCTTCCTCGACGCTGCCGAAAGTGTACTCGCGGGATACCTCTCCACTGAGCGTAACGCCGGCGGTCCCGGTGGTGTCGTTGACGCCCAGGCCCATGTTTCCGTACACCTTCATGGTGGCCGAGCCGTCAGCGTTCTCCACCACCTGCGTGCCCACCTCCGCACCGCCGTGGACCCAGGCAACCCTGGCTTCGATGGAGGCCTTGCCGGATTCGGTGTAAACGGGAATGTCCGACTTGGCGAGTTCCTGGAGGTGCCGTTTGGCCTGCTCCTGGGCGGATTCCGGGATGCCGCCGTCCATCCTCATGAGGTCTTCGGCGAAGGGGCCGTCCTCCCCTTCACCTTCGATCAGGTACTGGCGGTCCTTGGCGGATAAGCTGTCCCACCATTTCGCCTGCTCCTCCGGGCTCGCGTCCAGCATCTTCGCGAGGCCCTGTTCGAGTTCCTCCCGGTGGGCAGCAGCTTCGGCGGCCTTTTCGGCCTGCTCCTTAAGCCACTGCTTGGCCTGGCTGGCCAAGGTCTGGAGTTTGTCCCAGACGCTGCTGCCGGAGCCGCCGCCGGATGAGGCGCGGGACGCTTTTTCCTGCTCGTCGGCGTGCTTCAGCAGGATCTTGGAGTTCTCCCGCAGGCTGGACACAACGCGTTCCAGGCTGGGCCGGTGGCTGCCGGTCCAGTCCTGGCGGAAACGGTCGCCGTCGTGCCCTTTCCACGGTGCAGCCTGGATCTGGCCCTGCAGCGACGTTGCCCTGGAGCTGAGAAGCGAGGCTGCCCTGTCCACGGCCTTGGCCAGCTCGCGCAACTGGCTGACGTCAGCGCCATACATGGTCATGGTGTCTCCCCAACAGAAGTTTGCGGCCCTGGGCCGCCGTTTGACCATATCGTTCCACAGCATCCCTGATGCGGCGATGGGCATCACTCCCCATCAGCCCGCGGGCTGTTCGGCAACGGCTTCCCGTGGCACGATTGGCCTTGTGGTGGGGGCACACACAATTGCGCTCCCCGGGCGC
>DATCVX010000143.1:0-4153 GCA_036566705.1 Arthrobacter sp.
AGTCCAGTTGCGCTCGGCGGCCAGGGCATTGGCGCGGGCCAGTGTTCCCTGCGGCTCGCTGTCAGCTGCGGAGGAATCCGCCCCCGCCGCCATCCCGGCCGCCGCTCCCGCGGCGCCGGCACCCAGTACCGGCAACGCCGAAGTGGCAGCGGAGGACGCGTCGCGCTGGGCGCCGATCACGCCGGTGGGGGCGGTGGCCGTGTCCACGGGGGCGGTAATGGGACCTGTGTCGGCGGCATCAAAGAGGAGCATGCCCGGCACCGCGGCGCGGGCGGCACTGATGTCCCCGTTCCGGATGGCCTCTGCCGCTTCGGCAAGCTTGATGGCGTTGGCCGGACGGTTCTTGGGATCCTTCGCCAGCATGGACATCAGGAGCGCCCGCACCGGGGCTGGAAGCGACTCCGGCAGGGGCGGCGGAGCGTCGTTGACCTGGGCCAGGGCGATGGCAATCTGGGACTCGCCGGAGAACGGCCGGTGCCCGCTAAGGCACTCGTAACCGATGACGCCCAGCGAGTAGATGTCCGAGGACCCCGTGGCCGTCTGCCCGGTGGCCTGCTCCGGTGCCAGGTACTGGGCGGTGCCCATGACCTGGCCGGTCTGCGTCAGCGGTACCTGGTCGGCAAGGCGGGCGATGCCGAAGTCGGTCACCTTCACCCGTCCGTCAGGAGTGATCAGGAGGTTGCCGGGCTTCACGTCGCGGTGCACCAGGCCCTGGGCGTGGGCAACGGAGAGCGCACGGGCCGTCTGGGCGATGATGGACAGCGTGCGGTCCGGGGACAGTACCTGCTCATGCTCAATGATGCTGCTCAGCGGCTGGCCCGGAACGAGTTCCATCACCAGGTAGGCGGAGCCCTCTTCCTCGCCGTAGTCGAAGACGTTGGCGATCCCCACGTGGTTGAGCAACGCGGTGTGCCGGGCCTCTGCGCGGAAGCGCTGAAGGAAGCCGGGGTCTCCCGTGTATTCCTCTTTCAGCACCTTGATGGCGACGATGCGGCCCAGGACGAGGTCTTTGGCTTTCCAGACTTCACCCATGCCGCCGATCGCGATCCGCGTAGTCAGCTGGAATCTGCCGCCGAGGGTGATTCCGGTTGTAGGCCTCACTTATTCAACACCGCCTCAAAAATCTTCTTCGCGTTCGGACTGGTTAGCTGTGCGCCGGTGGTGATGTCCACGCCTTCCATGACGATGGTCACCGCTACCTGCGGGTTGTTCGAGGGGGCAAAGCCCGTGAACCAGGAGTTGTTCAGGCCGTTGCCCAGTTCCGCGGTGCCCGTTTTGCCGGCCACCTGGACGCCGGGAACGGCCGCACCGCGGGCAATGCCCTGGCTAACCGCACTGGTCATCCACTCGGTGATCTGCTTGGCGATTTCCGGTGTGGTGGAAGTGCGCAGCGGGGTGGGTTTTGGTTCGTCCAGGATCCGGAGGTCCGGTGAGCGAAGCGTCTTGACCAGGCTGGGGCTCATCTGCACACCGCCATTGGCAATCGCCGCAGTCATCAGGGCGATCTGCAGCGGGGTGGCGCGGACATCCTTTTGGCCGATCGCGGACTGCGCCAGCCCCGGTTTGTCCAGGTCATCGGGGAAACCCTGCAGGGCGTATTCGAGTTTGAGCTGATCCCCCAGGTTTTCGCCGAAACCGAACTTTTTCGCCTGTTCCGCGATCGCATCCCGGCCAAGGTCCAGGGCGATGCTGGCGAAGGGCGTGTTGCAGGACTGCTGCAGGGCGAAGGCGAAGCTCGCGGTGCTCTGGGTGTAGCAGTTGCCGCCGGCGTAGTTGGGGAGTTTGTACTGGATCCCCTCGAAGGGCATCTCGGCCGGGTTGGGGAGTTCGCTGTCCTTGTTGTACTTGCCCGAACTCAGCGCGGCAGCCGTGTCGACGAGCTTGAAGACCGATCCGGGGGCGAGCAGCTCACCGGTGGGGCCGCTGACGGACTGGTTCAGGTTGATGCCGGGAACCTTGACCAGCTCGTTGATGTTGGTGCTCTCCGCCGTGGGATCCTGCGTGGCGATGAGGTTGGGGTCATAGGACGGCTTGGAAACCATGGCCAGGATGGCGCCGGTCTTTGGATTGGTCACCACGATCGAACCGCGCTGCCCGTCCGGAATCAGATCGTAGGCGAGCTGCTGGATTTTCGGATCGATGGTCAGTTCCACCGACGCGCCCTTGGGCTGGTTGCCCAGGAACAGCTGTCCTATCCGGTCCAGGAACTGCTGGTCGGAGCTGCCCGCCAGCTGGTCATTCATGGCAACTTCCAGGCCTGTGGCACCGTAGTTCTGCGAAAAGTAGCCGGTGATGCCCGCGTACAGCTCAGGCTGGGCGTATGTGCGCTGGAATTTGCACGTCTCCGAGCCTTCAACGGATTCGGCGATCGGGGTGCCGCCCACAATGATGGCGCCCCGGTCATTGCAGTAGTCCTGGAGGATGGCGCGCTTGTTCCACGCGTTCGCCTTGAGGTCGTCCGCGCCTATCACCTGAACGTAGCTCAGTGCGCCGAAGATCAGCGCGAACATGGCGATCGCGGCGACCCATGAGTTTCGTATTGCCTGGTTCACAGGTGCTTCACCGCCTCGGTTGGTGTGTCAATGCCCTTTGATTCGGCGCCTTTGGCAGGCGGCAGCGGCGTGGTGTCCACCGGTCCCCGGGCCGTGTGCGAAATCATCAGCAACAGGCCCACGATGATCCAGTTGGCCAGGAGCGAGGAACCACCGGCCGCCATGAAGGGAGTGGTAAGCCCGGTCAGCGGAATAAGCCGGGTGACGCCGCCGATCACCACAAAGCACTGCAGTGCGATGGCGAAGGACAGCCCGCAGGCCAGGAGCTTGCCGAAAGCGTCCCGGGTGCCCAGGGCTGCCCGGAAGCCGCGTGTGAAGAGCAGCAGGAACATCATGACGATGGCGAACAGGCCGATCAGTCCAAGTTCTTCGCCGAACGAGGCGATGATCATATCGCTGTTGGAAAAGGGCACCAGGTTGGGCCGCCCCTGTCCGAGTCCGGTCCCCACCAGGCCGCCGTTGGCCATGCCGAACAGTCCTTCCACGATCTGGAAGCTGCCGCCGAACTGGCGGCCGTAGACCTCGTCCGTGAAGGCGTTGAGCCACCCGTCGATGCGCAGGCCAACGTGCGAGAACACCTTGGACGCCACAAAGCCGCCACCCAGGATCAGGGCTACGCCGATCACTACCCAGCTGATCCGGCTGGTGGCCACGTAGATCATCACGATGAACAGGCCGAAGAACAGCACGGAGGAGCCGAGGTCACGCTGGAAGATGAGGACGCCGATGCTGACCAGCCAGGCGGTGATCATGGGGCCCATGTCCTTGAACCGCGGGAACTGCAGCGGGCCGATCTTCCGGCCGGCCAGGAGGATAAGGTCCCGGTTGGACGACAGATAGCCGGCGAAGAATATCGCCAGCGTGATCTTGGCGATTTCACCGGGCTGGAAGGTCATCGGGCCGAGTTTGATCCAGACACGGGCGCCCAGGATTTCGCCGGCCGAAATGCCCGGAATCAGCGGAAGGACCAGCAGGAGTGCACTGGCGGCCAGGGAGATAAAGGTAAAGCGGCGGAGGATCCGGTGGTCCTTGAGGAACCAGATGACGGCGATGGCCACGGCCATGGCGATGACCGTCCAGCGCAGCTGGTTGTTGCCGGTATCGTCACCCGGTGCGTCGAGGCGGTGGATCATGGCCAGGCCCAGGCCGTTCAAAGCCACCACCAGCGGAAGAATTACAGGATCGGCATATTTTGCGCGGAGGCGCAGCACTGCGTGGAAGGCGAGGGCGGCCACAGCCAGGAGGATGGACTGGAACCAGAAGTCAGTGTCGAAAGCCTTCTCCTGGTCAACTCCCACGAGCATGTTGGCGCCGATGCCGACGGCCAGGGCGAGCAGCAGGAGCGCCAGCTCGACGTTGCGCCGTGGCTTGGGTATGGTGCTGAGCTGGCTCATTGGCCCCCCTCGCAGGTACTGGCAGTGGGACTTGGTGAAGGGGATGGCGTGGCCGGGGGCGACGCTGGATCAGACGGGATGGCTGCGGGCGGGGGTACAGCCTCTGCCGGTGGCGACGCTGGAGCGGTGGTGGCGCCAGGAGTGGGGGACGGGGTGAGGCATTCGTCCGCCGGGGAAGTGGTTCCGGTGCGTTCCAGGTTCTTCACG
>DATCVX010000144.1:0-2700 GCA_036566705.1 Arthrobacter sp.
AAGGTCTGGAACTCGGAGCCGGCGTAGAGGCACTCCGCCAGGGCATAGAGGTTCAGGCTCGCAGCGAGGGGGCCCGGGGCCAGGGTCACGTCGTCCTGCCGGAGCCCAAAGAATTCGATCGACGCGTCGAAGGACTTCCGCCAGGACTGCCTCGAGCGGGTGAACGCCTTGGGTACCGACGTCGTGCCGGAGGTCAGGCCGACCAGGAACGTGGTTTCGGGCGGACCGTCGGCCAGGGCGTCGCCGGCGGCCACGTCCCCGGGCCGGGCTGAGCCGTCCAGCCGCTGGCGGATTTCCTGCTGCAGCTGTGCCGGCCACGTCGGGTCCAGGACGGCGCACTGACGCTCGCCGGCCACTGCCGCGGCAAACCGGACAGCGAAGTCAACGGAGTTGTTTTCCGCCAGGACGGTGACAGCTTTGGCGCCGGGCACGGCGGCGGTTGCGGAGTCGCGGAGTTCAGCCCAGCTCAGGCGCAGGCCGGCCACAACGACGGCTGTGTCGTGCGGGCGGTCATCGGCCCAGCGCTGGATTCGATCGAGAAAAGGCATCGCCCCAACTTTACCGGCAGGCACGCGTTGCCCCTGTGTGCGGGGTCTATTGTGACTCTATGAGCTTCAATGACAACGTCCAGCTTGATCCCTCCCAGGTTCAGGACCGCCGCGGCGGAGGCCGCGGCGGTCTTATCGGGGGTGGGATTGGCGGCGCCGTGATCCTACTGATTGCCACCCTGCTGGGCGTCAACCCCCAGCTGCTCGAGGGCCTTACCGGCGCGGGGCAGGAGCCGCAAAGCCAGGGCACCGCGCCTGCCTGCGAGACAGGCGCCGACGCCGATGCGCGGCTGGACTGCAGGATTACCGGCACGGTGAACAGCCTCAACGCGTTCTGGCCGGCGTACCTGAAGGATTACGGCGTGCAGTATCCCCAGCCGGAGACGGTCATCTTCGCCGACGCCGTCAGCACCGGCTGCGGGAATGCCTCCAGCGCGGTGGGCCCGTTCTACTGCCCCACCGACACGACTGCCTACTTCGATCCCGGCTTCTTCCAGGACCTCGTGGACCGGTTCGGATCCTCGGGCGGTCCGCTGGCGCAGGAGTATGTGGTGGCGCACGAATTCGGCCACCACATTCAGAACGTGCTGGGGTACCTCGACCGTGCTCAGCAGGATCCGCAGGGGCCGGAGTCCGGTGCCGTCCGCGTGGAGCTGCAGGCTGACTGCTACGCCGGCCTCTGGGTGAAGCACGCGTCAACGCAGCCTGGCCCCGACGGCCAGCCGTTCCTGGAACCGATCACCCAGCAGGACCTGAACGACGCCCTGTCCGCCGCCTCGGCGGTGGGCGATGACAGGATCCAGGAAGCCGCCACCGGGCAGGTATCGCCGGAAGCGTGGACGCACGGGTCCAGCGAACAGCGGCAGCGGTGGTTCTACACCGGCTACCAGACCGGCGACATCAACCAGTGCGACACGTTCGCGGCAGCCACCCTCTAAAGGTCCGGCTGATTAAAGCGCAACGACGGCGGCCGGTCACCTTCCGTGGGGAAGGTAACCGGCCGCCGTCGTACTTTGTGCGGTGACGTCAGATGTTGAAGCCGAGGGCCCGCATCTGGTCCTTGCCGTCGTCGGTGATCCGCTCCGGACCCCATGGCGGCATCCAGACCCAGTTCAGGCGCCAGTCATCCACGATGCCGTCCAGGGCCTTTCCGACCTGCTCCTCGATGACATCGGTAAGCGGGCACGCGGCCGTGGTGAGCGTCATGTCGATCAGCAGCGCACCGTCGTCGTCGGAGTACTTCAGGCCATACAGCAGCCCGAGGTCAACGATGTTCACGCCGAGCTCCGGGTCGATGACGTCCTTGAGTGCCTCTTCGACATCCTCAAGGGCCGTGCGGGCCGTATTGGTTTCGGTCATGGCAAGTCCTTACTAGGCCTGTACTGCGGCGGCGATGGTGGCTGCGCCGGCGCCCGTGGCGTAGCGGTCGTAGCCTTCTTCTTCGAGGCGGTCGGCCAGCTCCGGGCCGCCCTCTTCAACAACCTGGCCGTCAACGAAGACGTGGACGAAGTCAGGCTTGATGTAGCGCAGGATGCGGGTGTAGTGCGTGATGAGCAGCGTGCCCATGTTGCCTTCGGCGTGGGCGCGGTTGACGCCTTCGGAAACAACCTTCAGGGCGTCGACGTCCAGGCCGGAGTCGGTCTCGTCCAGGATGGCGAACTTCGGCTTGAAGAGTTCCAGCTGGAGGATCTCCACGCGCTTCTTCTCGCCGCCGGAGAAGCCTTCGTTGACGTTGCGCTGGGCAAAGTCGGCGTCGATGCGCAGCTTCTGCATGGCGTCCTTGACTTCCTTGGTCCAGGTGCGCAGCTTGGGTGCTTCGCCGTCAATGGCCGTCTTGGCGGTCCGCAGGAAGTTGGTCATCGAGACGCCCGGGACCTCCACGGGGTACTGCATGGCCAGGAAAACGCCGGCGCGGGCGCGCTGGTCAACACTCATGGCCAGGACATCTTCGCCGTCAAGCGTGATGGAGCCGGACGTGACGTTGTAGCGCGGGTGCCCGGCGATGGTGGACGCCAGGGTGGACTTGCCGGACCCGTTGGGGCCCATGATGGCGTGGGTCTGGCCGGTCTTGATGGTCAGGCTGACGCCCTTCAGGATCTCCTTGGTGCCCTGCTCCGTGTCAATGCTGACGTGCAGGTCCTTGATCTCAAGA
>DATCVX010000145.1:0-6314 GCA_036566705.1 Arthrobacter sp.
CCGCTCGTTGGGCTGCGCACGGATCGGATCTTGAGCGGCAAGCTCTTGAACGCGGTTCGTTAGGGCAGGTGTACCCATGGCTGCGCGTGCGGAAGTGCCGAAGAATGATCGAGGCGCCTGCGATTGGCACCCGGATGATGAGTCCGCGTAAAAAGTGATTGGGGAATTTTGTGAAACTTTTGATCCGTAAGGCTGCTACTGCAGGGGCTGTGCTGGCGTTGGGTGCGGTTGCCTTCCTGGCAGGGGCGCCGGCAGCCAGCGCTTCGGGCTCGGGGACGGAGTGTCCGTCAGGACGGGTGTGCTTCTATTTCAATTCGGATTTCCAGGGTGCACGGGCGGACTACGCCTACAGCGATGCAGGCATGGGGAATGAGCTGTTCACCGACGGCCCGGCCGGGCGGAACGGATGGGGTGTCCAGGTTAACAACAACGCCGCCTCCGTGATCAACAACAGCGGCCACACCCTCTACCTGTATACGGACGCTAACTGCGCCTACTACAGCATGGTTGGCGGAGGCGGCCTGTTTCCCGGCACCCGCTACAACTTGTCGATCTGGAACGCTAAAAACGACATCTCTTCAATCCAGATCGCCGGGGTCGGGTCGGACTGCATCTCGCGGGACCAGTCCTGGGCGTAGCCCCACGGTAAGCGCGTCACGGCCCTGCCCCATTTCTGTGGGGCGGGGCCACTCGTGCTGGTACGACGGCGGCCTGCCGGGGTTGGGTGCCGCGGCGCCCCGAGGGTCAGCGGGAAGCGCTTCGCAAGGTCGAGCCCGAGCATGCAGCGTCCGCAGTTCGGCGCAGTGACCTCCCGCCAGCAGGTCCTCCCCCGGTATAATTGCCCCGGGGCCTGGCTTGGTTTTGAAGGCGTGGACAATGGCTGTTTCGCTCCCGGCCGCCTCGGGTCGGATCTTCATCAGTTACCGGCGCGAAGAGACCGCGTACCCGGCCGGCTGGTTATACGACCGGCTGGCGGACCGCTACGGCGGCGGCCAGGTGTTCAAGGACGTCGACTCCATCCAGCTGGGCGATGACTTCGTGGAGGCGATCACCAGGGCAGTCGGCTCCTGCGACGTGGTGCTGGTGCTGATCGGTGACGAGTGGATAACCATCGCCGATGAGGACGGCCGGCGCCGGCTGGACGACCCCGACGACTTTGTGCGCCTGGAGGTCCAGGCCGCGCTGACCCGCAACGTCCGGGTGATCCCCATCCTGGTGGACGGGGCCAGGATGCCCCGCGCCGACGAGCTGCCCGAAAGCCTCGGAAAGCTGGTGCGCCGGCAGGCCCTGGAGTTCAGCCCGGCCCGCTTCGAGTTTGATACCAGCCGGCTGTTCAAGGTGCTGGACGGAACCCTTGCCGAGATGCGAAGGACCCAGGACGATGCCGGCGAGCAAGCCGCGCCGGTGGGGGCGGTCAGGGCAGAATCGGGTGCCACTGCGGGAGAGGGCCAGCGAGCGCTGCCGCAGCGGCAGCGCGGACGCTTCACCATGCGGACGCTGATCGTGGGCGGAATGGCCGCCGCCGCCGTCGTGATCCTGTTGGTGGTCATCCTTGTCACCAATTTCGGGACGAAACCGTCACCGAACGCCAACTCGCTCGACGGGCAGGCACCGGTCCAGGCGGCGGGCGGCGGCATCGACGTCGACGGGTCCCCCGTCACGAGCGGGGACGGGCTGCGGCTGACCGGACTGCAGGCTGCGAGCCGGCGCGATCCTGATTCTCCACGCGTCGGGGATACGGTCACGGTGAGCTATGCCTTGACGAACACCACGGACAAGCCCTTGCAGCTGGAGTACACGTTTGTTGGAGCACGGGATCCGGCCGGGGAACACCACGATGCCGAGGACATGAACGAAGGACGGACCCTCGCGCCCGGCGAAACCGTCAACGCGCAGGGCCGGGTCCTGCTCAACAGTGCCGGCGCCTGGGAAATGTGGCCCTGCTACGTGCTGACCGGGGAACGCTTCTGCCCGGACAAGTGGCAGGTGTTCTTTGTCCTTGCCCAGTAGCCAGCTCGGACGGAAGGGGAAGACGATGGTGAGCAGCGAGGACGAACCCAGGCCGGCTCGGCCGATCGCGGCAGTACCCGCACCCGCTCCCGACGACCCCACCTGGGAACGGCTGGAGGACCAGATCAACTGGTATGACCGCAAGAGCAGCGACAACCAGCGCCGCTACAAGTGGCTTAAATTGCTGGAACTCGCGGTCGCTGCGGCGCTGCCGGTGGTGGCAGGCATAGGGAGCCCGGCCCTGGTGATCGGAATACTGGCCGCCGTCATCGTGGTCCTGGAGGGCGCCCACCACCTCTACCAGTTCCAGGAGCGCTGGATCACGTACCGCTCCACCGCGGAGGCCCTGAAGCACGAACGCTACCTGTACCTGGCCAAGGCGGGACCCTATCTGCGTGCGGACCGGCACCATCAGTTGGCCGAGCGGATCGAGGGCCTCATCTCCCAGGAGCACGCCAAGTGGACCAGCAGCCAGCAACAGCCCCCGAGCCGCTCGGAAGGCCGGTAGGGCGGGGGACGGACAGCTCGCGGAGACCTGTGGATAGTTGTCAGGCAGGACTAGAATGAGCCATGCCTGTGACCGGCCGAGCTGTCTCTGTTGTGGTACTGCTCGCCGTTGAGGCGGTACTGGCACTCCTGGCCGTGCTGGTCCACAGCGGTTTCATGGCGGTGTATGGCCGTGTCACCGATACTGCATTCGAAGGGCTCACCTGGGGGCTGACGTCCGGTCCCGCCGGGATGGCGCTCGGTGTGGTCGCGGTGGTTGCCTTGGTCGGTCTGGTCCTCTCGCCACGACTGTGGATGCGTCTGACGGCCGTGGGCATCCCGGTTCTCATGCTGCTCGCCATGCTCGCTGTCACCCCTTTGGCACTGGGGCAGAAGACCGGGAAGTTCAGCTCCGCTCCGCAGTGCGTGATCGAGGGTACGGACGAGCCCATGGCCAGCGCAGACCGCGAGTCCCAGCGGGCGTTCGATTCCATCAAACACATTGGCCTGTACAGCGGTGGCGGCATGAGTGGTGTGGGCGGCTGTAGCCGCTGGTTTGCGATCTCGGATGACGTCGACGTGCTGCAGCACTATCGTGCGGCGCTGCCGGAGGCGGGCTGGGAAGTGGTGGAGGATGACGGGAGCCACCTGCGGGCCCAGCATGAAGGCCTGGTGTTCGAGGTGATGCCCTGCCCTGGCGGCGGCGTCGTCTGGGCCGGAAGCAAGGACGACCCCGCATACGGACAGGGAAATCCCGCGATGGCGGGCGCTGAAATTTGCCCACACGACCTCTGAAACGACAGTAGCCGGCCGATAAGGACCGCACGCGCGATCCCACTCGTTTCTGTAGGGGCTCGTTCTGCTCCTCCGGACGGCGAGGGGCAGGAATGCCCACTGCTACACTCTGCTCATGATCGGGCTTCCCTTCGCGGGAAACGGGCTGGTGCACGCCGGCTTGTTAGGGCTGGGAATCCTCGCAGCTCTGCTGTTCTACGCGTATGAGAAGCGCCGACGTGGCATGTCCGACCCACGGCTGTGGCCCATTGCCGGCTTTGCAGTCGCCTTCGGAGCGATCGGCTCAAGGATCCTCACCTGGGACGTTTCCCGGCAGGTTTCCTTGGCGGACTGGTGGGGCAACGGCGATCGCAGCATCCTCGCGGGGCTTGTGGGTGCGTGGTTAGGCGTTCATCTGGGTAAACGGCTGACAGGTTACCGCGAGCCCACCGGGGATTTGCTTGCGCCCGCGGTCGCCCTGGCGCTGATCATCGGGCGCATCGGCTGCCTCCTTACTGAATTGCCGGGCACCCCCACTGGGACAACGTGGGGGATCGCACTCACGCCCGGGCAGGCTGCGATGTTGGGCGGAGTTCCCGGGGTGGGGCTCCACCCGTCCTTTGCCTATGAAATCGTGTTCCATGCGGCCGCGTTCGCGCTCATGTGGCGTTACCGGGACCGCCTGCCTCATCCTGGCGACCTCTTCATCTGCTACGTGACTTTCTACGCCGTGTTCCGGTTCGGAGTGGAATTCGTCCGCGGCAACGAGGTGCTCTGGCTGGGGATGAGCCGTCCGCAATGGTTCCTCCTCATGATTCTCCCCCTGCTGTCCTGGCGGATGCTGCGGGTCTTCGGGAAACCACTCCGCCCCAAGGTGGAAGGAAGAGTGGCATGAGCAAGGACAACCCCCGGCCCCAAAAAGACGAGAAGGAACCCGAATCAGGGCTCGGCCCCATGGGGTTCGGAATCCTGTTGGGGACTACTGTCCTTTATGCCACCTATGTCGGGGTACCGATTGCTTTCGGTGGACCGTACAACATGCGCTTCCTGACCGGGCCGTCCGCCTTCGTTCCCATCGCCGGCTATCTGGCGATAGCGATCATACTGGCGGTCCGGCCAGCCACATCCCGCTGGGGTGCTGGACTGCTCATTGGCCTGGGAATCTTCACCCTGCTCGGCGGCGGGATCTGCGTCGGAACCCTCGCCGCGCAGATGGGAGGCTGAGATGACTCCGTCACCGTTTTCGTCCCGGCAGGCGCTGCCCGGTCCCGGCCAGCCGCTGCGGGGGGACCGCATCCACCGGTACGTCACAGCCTTCTGTCCCTACTGCCACGAGACGAACCCTCCGCTGGCGCAGGTGCGGCGCCTCTCCGGCGCGCTGCTGATCCGCGATGACCGGGTCTGGCTCGAACGCGGCTGCCCGGACCACGGCCTGGTCAGCACCCTGTACGACGAGTCTCCCGAAATTCTGCGCTACCTGGAGAAGTGGCAGGCGCCCACCAAGCAACACATCCCGGACCAGGCCGGCAATTACCGCCAGATACCGGAGGCCTACGCCTACGGGCTGCCCGTCATGCAGACGCAGCACACATGCATCCTGCTGCAGGACATCATCGAGCACTGCAACCTGCGCTGCCCCACCTGCTTCACCGCCTCCGGCCCGCAACTGCAGGGAGTGGCGCCGCTCAGCGAGGTGCTCGCGAATATCGACACCCGGCTTGCCCGCGAAAACGGACGGCTGGACGTGCTGATGCTCTCGGGAGGCGAGCCCACGCTTTACCCCCACCTGGCCGAACTTCTGGATGAGCTCGTCGCCCGGCCGATCGTCCGGATCATGGTGAACAGCAACGGCATGCTGATGGCCACGGACGATGAACTGCTCGCCCTGCTGGCCAGGCACCGGGACCGCGTGGAGGTGTACCTCCAATACGACGGCCCGTCCAAGGAAGCGTCCATCCACCACCGGGGCGGAGACCTGACCCGCTTCAAGGACATGGCCATCGCGCGCCTGTCCCAGGCGGGTATTTTCACCACCCTGACGATGACAGCGGCACTTGGCGTCAACGACGGTGAGGTGGGCGCCGTCGTCATGAGGGCTTTGGAAACCCCGTTCGTGGGCGGGGTTGCGCTGCAGCCGGTGTTCGGTTCAGGGCGCGGCCACGGCATCGACCCCCTGGACCGGCTCACCCACACGGGCGTGCTGGAACGGCTCGCGGAACAGACGAACGGGGTGGTCTCCTGGCACGACCTGACAGCACTCCCCTGCTCGCATCCGCACTGCGCATCCGTGGGCTACATGCTCAAGGACGACGCCGGCACCTGGCGATCGCTCACCGCCCTCATCGGGCACGACCAGCTGCTCGCCTGGCTGGAACTCAACCCTGACAGCATCGCCAACCGCATCGCCGACAGCGCCATCCCGCTCGAGCTGCGCAACCTCATGAAGACCTCCCTCCTGGACCTGCTCAGCGAGCAGGCCTCGCTGTCCCATCCACGGACGCTGGATCTGTGGAAGAACATCTGCACCCAGTGCGACCTCGGCATCGGCACACTCACCACACTCGCTGCCGGCAAGCTTCCAGGGCAGCAGCAGCGGCTGCGCCGGCTCCTCGCCGAACGGGTCACCCGCATCATGGTCAAGCCCTTCATGGACATCTCCACCATGATCGAGGAGCGGCTCACCCAATGCTGCGTCCACGTGGGCACAAAGAGCGACGCCGGCGATCACCAGTGCGCTCCGTTCTGCGCTGTCCAGGCGTGGCCGGCACTGGCCAGGCAACGAATGAGCACAGCCACGGGCACCCGGCTTCTTCCGGTCCGCCAGGTCTGAGTCGGCGACAGGGAGGAATGATGAGTTCCGCTTCTGATGCCCGGCGCATAGCCGCCGGGCCGCTGCCGTCGCAGCTGGTGCGCGCCAAGCACGCAGGCCGGCACGGACACAGGCCTGACCCTGAAACGGATCCGCAGTCCCCGCCACCCTTCGACCCGCTGCGCCTGTGCATCTTCGCGACCGTTGCCCTCCTCGGCTGGGCAGCCGGTCCGGT
>DATCVX010000146.1:0-3186 GCA_036566705.1 Arthrobacter sp.
GGCGACTTCGCCCAGTGTCCTGACCGCCCCGTCACGCCGGTAAACCGGAGGAATGTACGAGTCGAGATAGACGAATTCGTCCGTGCCGCAGTTGTCACAGGTGGGCTTGCCGACGTACTCGGACTCGGCTGTGGGCATTCCTGCCCCAAAATGGGAATGGTGTGAGACCTGTGGCCGTGCGGTGTGCGGACGTGCTGAGTGGAGATGGGAGTTACTGGCTGTCTTCATTGGCTGCCTATCCCGAGCGCGACCCGCCCATGGGTTGCAGGCGCACGCTCGTTGTGTTAAAACCGGCCTCTGCTTGACCCATGGGAATCCAGCATAGGCGATGCGGGCTTCGGCATCAATGGTTTTGGCGAAGGCACAGCCTTGACGCTCCGGATGACGGAGGCTCCGGGACGCCCTAGGCCGACTTTTTCAGAGTCCTTCCGACGATGGCCTGGGTCAGGGCATCGATGACTTCGGCGTTGGCCAGCGGGTTGCGGATCAGGGTGAAATCGACGTCGCCAACCGGTGGGAGGTCGAAGCGCCGGGTGATGATTTTCAGGTCCTCCGGGACCAGCGACGACGGCATCACCGCGACGCCGATCCCGGCCCTGACAGCGGCCAGAACGCCGCTGATCTGCCGGGTGGTGCAGGTGATCCGCCAGGTCCGGCCGTGGGATTCCAGCGCGTCGATGGCCAGTTTCCGGCTGAGGCTGGGGGATGGGTAGGCGATCAGGGGCACCGGATTTCCGGGCTCCAGCGACGTCTGCTCCAGCCCCACCCAGGAGAACGAATCATGCTGCACCACCGTGCCGTCCTTGGCTCCGGCCACCCATTTCACGAAGACCAGGTCCAGCTGGCCGGCGTTGAGCCTCTTGTACAGCTGGTCGCTCTGGCCGACGGTGAGCTCGAGGTTGATCTGGGGGTAGATCTGGCGGAACTCGCGCAGGATCCGGGGCAGGCCCGTGATTGCGAGGTCGTCCGCGGTACCGAAGCGCAGCCGGCCGCGCATGGCGGAGCCGGAGAAGTATCGCGAGGCTGCGTCATGGGCGGAGAGGATGGTGCGGGCGAACCCCGCCATGGCATCACCGTTGTCTGTCAGCCGGACATCGCGGGTGTCCCGGGTGACCAGGACGCGCTTGGCGGCCGCTTCCAGTTTCCGCACGTGCTGGCTGACGGTGGGCTGCGCGAGCCCCAGCCGTTCGGCCGCCTTCGTAAAGCTGAGCGTCTCCGCCACTGCGAGGAAGGAGCGGAGCTGGGCGGGTTCGAACACGGGTGGCTCCTTTGGCTGCCCGGCGTGGGCCGCCTGAAGCCGGCCCGCGTCGGGACTATTACGTTCCGCAATGCGAGTTATAGACACAATAACCCTACATAATCATGCCCGGTCAGCCTAGCGTTAAGGGCATCCCAGCCCGCCCGTTTACTTGAGGACACCCCTGTGGCACCCCCACCGCCGTCGTCGGCAACCGTCAGCCAGCCCGTCATCGACTCCGCCAGTTCCGAAACCCAGCCCATCGCCGTCGTCAGTGAACGGCTCCCCTGGAAGCACACGTTCATCTCCCTGAAGGTCCCCAACTTCCGCATCTTCGCCATCGGCCATTTTGTGGCGGTGATCGCCATCTGGATGCAGCGGATTGCCCAGGACTGGATGGTCCTGGAACTGTCCGGCTCGGTGACCGCTGTGGGCATCACCGTGGCGCTGCAGTTCATGCCCTCGCTCCTCCTGGGCCCATGGGGCGGCATGATGGCGGACCGGTTCGCCAAGCGGAAGATCCTCATTGTGTGCCAGTGCATGGCCGGGGTCCTCGCTGCGGCGCTTGCCGCCCTGGCCCTCAGCGGCGCGGTCCAGGTCTGGCACGTCTACGTCATCGCCCTGGTGCTGGGCCTCGTCACCGTGCTGGACCAGCCCGCGCGGCAGGTCTTCGTCAATGAGCTGGTGGGACCGAAGTATCTCCGGAATGCCATCAGCGTTAACTCCACCACCTTCCAACTGGGCGGGCTGATCGGGCCGGCACTCGCCGGCCTGATGCTCACAGCCGTCGGTGCCGGCTGGGCCTTCGCCGCGAATGCCCTGGCCTGCTGCTCCACTGTCATCATGCTGCTGCTCCTGCGGAAGGACCAGCTGTTCGTCAGCACCCCGGCACCCAAGAAAAAGGGCATGCTGCGCGAGGGGCTGCAGTACGCCCTGAGCAAGCCGACCATCTACTGGCCGTGGCTGATGGCCGGGTTCATCGCGGTGTTCGCCATGAGCCTGCCGGTGCTGCTGGCAGCGTTCGCGGACCACGTGTTCGACGTCGGTGCAGGCGGCTACGGCCTGCTGAACGCCCTGGTCGCGCTGGGCGCACTGTGCGGTGCCGTCGCGTCGACCAGGCGCCGGCAGCTGCGGCTCCGCTCGGTGGTGTTCTGCGCCGGAATGTACGGCCTGATGCTGTGCCTGGCCGCGCTGGCGCCGTCCATGCTGTGGTTCAGCGTGGTGATGGTCCTGTCCGGCTTCTGGTGCCTGATGTTCCTCACCGGATCGAACCAGCTGGTCCAGATCAGCTCCAACATGGGCATCCGCGGCCGCGTCATGAGCCTGTACATCATGGTGCTGATCGGCGGCCAGGCCATCGGCGGCCCCATGCTCGGCTGGATCGCCGAACACCTGGACCCGCACGTTGCTCTGCTCGTCTCCGGCGGGGTGCCGGCGCTCGCGGCCCTGACAGTCGGCGTCGTCCTTGCCCGCAAGGGTGCGCTGAAGCTCAGGGTGGACCTGAAGGACCGCCGCCACCCGGTGCGGATCGTCAACCGGCCGGCGGCGGCTTAGTTAAAGCGGAAATCCCGGGCTTGTCCGCGGATCTGACCGTACAAGGCCAGGATCCGCGAACAAGCCCGGGATTCGTGAACTGCCTAAACGGCCAGGTGGGGGTACTCCGCCTGGCGCTGCTGGAATTCCAGGACGTCCTTGTTCAGGACCACCCCGTCGCGGATCTCAATGGCACGGACGATGGTCTCATTCGAGTCCCACGCCTCCGGGCCGCCGACCACCGTCTCCAGGAACGGCAGGAGTGCCTGGCTGATCTCCCAACTGGAGGAGTTCCAGAGGTAGGACGGGCTGTGGTCCACCGCGTAGTAGCTGATGTGGTCACCGATCATGAACATCGGCTCGGCGAAGGTGGTGGAACGCGCCCAGCTGAAGCCCATGCCCTCGTCGCAGGAAAC
>DATCVX010000147.1:0-36974 GCA_036566705.1 Arthrobacter sp.
CGGCAAGTACACCGGCGGCAAGGGCGGCGAGTACGAGATCGTCGGCAGCCAGGCCTCCCAGGGCGCCGAGGACGGCGGCCGTACCGGCATGGAGACCCTGCTGTCCAAGAACCCCAACATCAACGTTGTGTACACCATCAACGAGCCTGCCGCAGCGGGCGCGTATGAAGCCCTGAAGTCCGCCGGCAAGGAGAAGGACGTCCTGATTGTCTCTGTAGACGGCGGCTGCGCCGGCGTGGACAACGTGAAGTCCGGCGTCATTGGCGCCACCGCACAGCAGTACCCGGTCAAGATGGCCGAAATGGGTGTCAAGGCCATCGTCGAACTTGCCAAGACCGGCAAGAAGCCTGCCAACTCCGCGGGCCTGGACTTCTTCAATACCGGCGTTGAGCTGGTCACGGACAAGCCCGCAGACGGCGTCAAGAGCATCACCACGACTGAAGCCAGCAACATCTGCTGGGGCAAGTAAGAGGGCAGAACGATCGCAGGAGAAACCGTGACCCAGCAACAGACCGCCGGTCCGCCCGCCGCAGGGAAGCAGACGGACCTGGCAGAAGAATTCCTCGACCGCAGGACGCCGCTCAGCCGGATACGCAACATCCTGCACCGCTACCCCGCCGTCAGCCCCGCCCTCGTCCTTCTCATCGCCGTCGTTGTGTTTGGACTGCTCAATGACAGGTTCCTGCGGGTTGAAAACCTGTCCCTGATCACCCAGCAGGTGTCCGTTGTCGGCACCCTCGCCATCGCCCAGACCCTCATCATCCTCACCGCCGGCATCGACCTGTCCGTCGGGGCCGTCATGATCCTGTCCTCCATGGTCGTGGCCCAACTCGCCGTCAACAACGGCCTGCCGGCACCCGTTGCGCTGCTCGCGGGCCTGATCGTCGGCCTCGCCGCCGGCGCCCTGAACGGGTTCCTGGTTACCAGGTTCCGCCTCCCCCCGTTCATCGTCACCCTGGGCACGCTCAACATTTTCATCGCGGTGACGCTGCTCTACTCCAACGGAGCGACAGTCCGCGGCTCGGCGATGCCGGACCTGCTGACCTGGACCGGAAGCACCTTCCCGGTGGGCCCGGTCCGGATCTCAACCGGCGTCGTAGTGATGCTGCTTCTCTACATCGCCATCGCGTTCATCCTGGGCAAGACCGCCTGGGGCCGGCACGTCTACGCCGTCGGCGATGACAAAGAAGCCGCCCGTCTGGCCGGCATCGCCGTGAACAAAGTGCTCATGAGCGTCTACCTCGCCGCCGGCGCCGTCCTGGCCATCGGCGCCTGGATCCAGATCGGCCGGACCAACGCAGCCAGCCCCAACGCCGGCGTCGACCTGAACCTGGACTCCATCACCGCCGTCGTGATCGGTGGAACCAGCCTCTTCGGCGGGCGCGGCTCGGTCTGGGGGACCCTCCTGGGCGCCCTGATCGTCGGCGTCTTCCGTAACGGACTCTCGCTCGCCGGACTGGACGTGCTGTACCAGACCCTCGCCGTGGGCGTCCTCATCATCCTCGCTGTGTCCATCGACCAGTGGATCCGAAAGGTGAAGTCATGACCGCGTCCCAGCTGGAACCCACCGGCACCGAGGTCCGCCAGCCCATCCTGCAGGCCAGGAACCTGGTCAAGACGTTCGGCCGGGTAGTGGGCCTCGACGGCGTCAGCCTGGACCTCTACCCCGGCGAGGTCCTGGCGATCATCGGCGACAACGGCGCCGGCAAGTCCACCCTGATCAAATGCCTCACCGGCGCCGAGGTTCCTGATTCCGGTGAACTGATGGTGTCCGGCCAGCCGGTGCACTTCAAGCGCCCGCAGGACGCCCGCGCCCACGGGATCGAGACGGTCTACCAGAACCTCGCCGTCTCGCCCGCGCTCGATGTCGCATCCAACCTGTTCCTGGGCCGGGAGGAGCGCGTGGCCGGGCCGCTCGGCAGCATCTTCCGGGTCCTGGATACCAAGGGCATGCGCCGCAAGGCGAAGGAAGAGCTGACCCGGCTGGGCATCTCCACGCTGCAGGACGTCACGGTGCCGGTGGAGAACCTTTCCGGCGGCCAGCGCCAGGCCGTGGCAGTGGCCCGGGCCGCGGCGTTCGGCTCCAAGGTTGTGGTGCTGGATGAGCCGACGGCGGCGCTCGGCGTCCGGGAGTCCAACCAGGTTTTGCAGCTGGTCAGGGACCTCCGGGACCGGGGACTGCCAGTCATCCTGATCAGCCACAACATGCCCCATGTGTTCGATGTGGCGGATCGGATCCACATCCAGCGCCTGGGCAAGTGCGCGGCAACCATCACGCCGCAGTCCCACACCATGACCGACGCAGTGGCCATCATGACCGGTGCGGCCACCGCCTGACCCTGCACCACCCGATATCCCCAACCTCCGTCCGCGGGCCTGTACCAGGCCCGCGGACGGCCCCATGAAAGGCTCCCCCGTGCACAGCAAATCCCCCAGCCCCCTGTCCGCGACGCCGCCGACTGCCCCCGACGTCATCGTGATCGGCGAAGCACTCGTTGACGTTGTCTCCTCCCCCGCCGGCCCGATCGAGCATCCGGGCGGCTCACCAATGAACGTGGCCTACGGCCTGGGGCGTCTCGGCGTGTCCACCGCCCTGCTGACGTCGCTAGGCGACGACGCCCGCGGCGTGGCGATCGAGGCGCACCTGCGAAGTGCCGGCGTCGAACTCCTGCCGGGTTCAAAGTCCGCCGCGCGAACCGCGTCCGCCACGGCTACCCTGGCCGCGGACGGCTCCGCCACCTACGACTTCGACATCACCTGGGACCTGCCGGCCGTCGCCCCCGCCCACCTGCCCAAGGTGCTCCACACCGGCTCCATCGCCACGTTCCTTGCACCGGGCGCGACGGCGGTGCGGGCGCTGCTGGAACAGTCGCACCGGGAGTGCCTGGTCACCTACGATCCGAACATCCGGCCCGCGCTGCTGGGGAGCCAGGCGCAGGCACGGAACATCTTCGAGGACCTCGTTCCCCTGACCGATGTGGTCAAGCTCAGCGACGAGGACGCCGCCTGGCTGTATCCGGGTGTCAGCCTCGAGGCCGCCGCCCAACGGATCCTCACCCTGGGCGCCGGGCTGGCGGTGGTGACCCGCGGCGGCGAAGGATCGTTGCTGGCGACGCCCGCCACCCAGCTTTTCATCCCCGCCATCCGGTCCACCGTGGCGGACACCATCGGCGCCGGCGACTCCTACATGGCCGCCCTGATCTACGGACTGCTGTCGCGCCGCACCGAGGGCCTGGGACGGGACATCCTGACCTCCATCGGGCAGACGGCGTCGAAGGCAGCCGCCATCACCGTGCGCCGGCCGGGTGCCAATCCGCCCACGGCCGCGGAGCTGGCGGCGGACCTTGACGACGCTGAGGTGAGCAACGCTGAGGTGAACGAACGGACGACAGCGGCCGCCGCCGTCGTGCCCTGAGCCGGCCGCCGAGCACGGACGCCGGCGAATCCGGTTTTCATCCAATGAAAACCGGCCTCGCGGCGGGCCGCCCGGGCCAGTCATGCTGGTGACCACGCTTCTGCGCAGCAGACTGGTCGCAGCAGACTGACAGGAAAGAAGGAACCGATGTCCCTCAGCGTTGAGGAAATGACCAAGCAGCTCCCTGTGGCCAATGCGCTGCCCGGCGAGGCCGTGCCGTATTACATGGCCTCGGGGGAAGGCGCCCGCTATGAAATCAACGGCCAGCTCGTGACCGTCATCGCCCGCGCCGCGGACACCGGGGGCATCTTCAGCGCCGCCTACATCTCCGGCGGCATGGGGGCGGAATCACCGTTCGTCAGCCACAAGGTTGAGCACAAGACGCTCTACGTGTTCGACGGCATCCTGCACGTCTGGCTGCCCGGCCAAAGCCGCATCCTGACCCCCGGCGACTCCGTGGTCATCCCGCCGGGAACCCCGCATGCCTACCGCATGGCCAGCCACTACACCCGCTTCCTGAACTGGATGACACCCGGCGGCGCCGAGGCCTACTACGAACGCGTGGGCACGCCCATCGATTCGCACGTGCCGCCGGTCCACGCGGGCCGTTCCGCCAGCCTCCAGGAGCAGGCCGAGGTGGGCGCCGAGTTCGGCATCACCTTCCCCGACGTGGAGCGCGTCACCCCCGTGTTCAAGCACGACGCCGGCCTCCCCGCCACCCAGAGCGCCTACTTCCTCAGTGCCCATGAGGGTGAGCGACTGGCCAGCTACCAGACCATGTTCACGTACCTGTCGCGGCCGGCGAACACGGGCTCCAACTACTTCGCTGTCCACACCAAGGGCGCCAAGTCGCCGTACATTCCGCTGCACTTCCACTCTGAGCACACGGAGAACTTCCTGTGCACCGAGGGCCGGATGTGGCTCTACGCCAACGGCCGCGAAGTCCTGCTCACGAAGGGCGACTTCCTGCACGCCCCGGCCGGCACCGTGCACTCGTTCGCCTTCGACTCGCACAACACGCAGATGGTGGGCTTCCTGACGCCGTCGGTCTTCAACGGCTTCTTTGAGTACTTCAACAAGCCCACCGAGGACTACATGTACACCGAAGGCGGCACGCCGTACATGGACATGGAAGGCTTCGGCCGCGCCCAGGCCGAGATGGACCTCACCGTGGTGGGCCCGCCGCCGCAGCGCCGGGCGGCACTGGAAATCTCCTAGCCCGAAGACCCTCAAGCTTGAAACAAGAATGGTCCGTCAACATATGTTGACGGACCATTTGGCGTCAACTAATGTTGACAAAATGGAGGTGGAACGGATGAAAACACTCGTTGCGTCGATGGACGGCAAGGGACCCGCGGAGGCGCTCTATGCCGTGGCCGAGCTGCAGCAGGAATTGGGAAGGACCGAGGCATCGCTGGTCCGCAAGGCGAGGCAGGCAGGACTGTCCTGGGAAGCAATCGCGCTGTGCCTGGGCGTGAGCAAGCAGGCGGTCCACCGCAAGTACGGCAAGCAGTAGCCACCTGGTTTTAATCCAACGCGGGGTCACTTCGTGCCCATCGAAGTGCTTCTGATGGGCCGGAAGTGACCCCGCGTTGCCGTTTTCTAGCGGGCCGGGAATTGCTTCACCAGTTCGCGGCCGTAGTCGTTGCCGTTGGGAGTCCGAACCACTGTGTGCATGTGGAACGGCGCCGGTTCGTCGTTGCTAAGGAACACGCCGGTGTGGTGGTCCAGCTCCAGAAGCAGCACGGGGCTCTGCAGCCGGAAGTAGAACGCTTCCGGCTCTGCCCAGCCGCCGATCCAGCTGAACCAGGTCTCACCGTAGTGCTCCTGGATTTCCCGGCGGCGTGCCGTCCGGGGACCGTCCGGCAGGTACGCGATGAAGTCCTCCACCACGTCATCGAGAACGGCGCGGACCTCGGGCGGCATGGAGCTGACCAGGATGCCCTCATAGGGGATCACCCGGTTGTCCTGGAAGCAGCCGCCCAGATGCCGCTCATCGCCGGGATGGATCCGCCCGTCCGGCATGGCCGGGTCCACCATCGACTCGTACACGGTGGCTTCTTTCCGCATGCCCTCGGGCAGGGCGCCCATCAGCTGCCGGGCGAGGGCGATGCGTTCCTTGAAGACCTTGACACCTTGGTGCGGTCCGGCGTCGATGCCGTCCGGTTCCGCGCCCAGGAAAACGGGCGAGATCACAAGCTGGGTGCCCGCGACGATGCAGTTCACGGCCACGTGGTGGCCGAACAGCTGCCAGCCCCACGGCGCAGTTTCGGACGGCTCGCCGAACAGGGCGAAGTTGTAGCTGAACTCGTTCATCAGCAGCGGCAATTCCACGAGGTCGCCCAGGAAGCCGTTGATCCGCATGAGGTTCCGGACCAGCCGGAATCCGGCAGGGCTGAGGCTGGCCTCCACCACGGCCAGAACGGCATCGCGGACGGCGTGGTCCACCTCGTCCAGGCGAAGGCCGGTGTCATGCTGCATAAACTCCGGGTTTGCCCAGCTCTGCCATTCGGGGGCGTCCACGGGATAACTCACGCGGGACACTTCATCCAGGGTCGCGGCGGACAGCAACTTCCGCGCAGCCGCCGCCATCGCTGCCGTCGGGGCCTCTTCGCCGGCTCGCGCAGGCGCGAGCGGATACAGCCCGGGGCGGAGGCCGCCGTCGTTGGTGATGCCCTTGAAGGGCTGCGGGTACAACTTCTTCCAGCCTTCGATCATGGGGCCGGCAAAGGAGTCCGTTGTGGCAGCCTGGGCGTACTCGCGGGCGTTGAGGCCCCGGATTTCCGCCACCCGCGGGTGGTCCGGGGCGAAGAGGAAATCACGGAACGACGGCGCTGACACGGTTGTTCCTTTCGTTGTCCTGGGATGTGGCTGACTGCGTCGTGTCGGGCTGTGAAGGCGCGTCCTGCGAAGGCCGGCTGGCGGCGCCCCAGCCGGCGGCCACGGCGAGCGCAGCACCTGCGGCTTCGGCCGAGCTGCCGCGCCAGGCCACGTGCTGGTCCGGACGGACCAGCACGGCGTCTGCGCCCCACAGGTCGGCCATCGGCGTCCCGTCGTCGGAAGGCCCGACGGCGGTGACGGTCACCGGGATGCCCTGCCGGGCCGCGGCGTCGAGGACCGGCGCAAAAGCCTGGGACTCCGGCACCCCGCCCAGCGCACCGGCGTCGGCCAGCAGCGTGAAGCCGGCGCCAAGGAGGCTATACACGGACGTGGACAGGTACAGCCATGCATGCGGGAGCAGGGCACCGGGGGTGGCCGACGGCACGTAGCGGATTGGGTCTTCGGCGGGCACGGGCGACCCGTCCGGCACCACCAGCGGGGAATCGCCGTAGGCGTAGCCGAGCACCAGTCCCAGCGAATCGAACTCGCTCTGCTTCACCGCGAGCGCTTGGTGGGCGGCCTCCCTGGCGCGGAGGCCGTCGTCGCCGTCGCTGCGCAGGGCAGGATCGGCAAAGTGGTAGGCCAGTGCCTTGCCGTTGGATTCGGCCTCGCAGATGGTCCTGGCCGCTACGGGCCGGCGTTCCAGCCCGTAGCTTTCCAGGAGCTCGGGCCCGCCCCAACCGGAGAGGGCGGCAGCGATTTTCCAGGCCAGGTTGGCGGCGTCGCCGATGCAGGTGTTGAAGCCGTGCCCGCCCCACGGCGGATTCAGGTGCGCGGCGTCCCCCACCAGGAAGACTCCGTCCCGGCCGTAGCCGGGGGCCAGCAGCATGCGCGCCGTCCACGGGTCCGTGGCGATGACGTCGACGTCCACGTCTGCGCCGACAAGCTGGCGGACCATGGCAGCAGCGCCGTCCGCCGATGAGCCGTCAGTGCCGGTCGCGGCGGCTTTTTCCGCCGCGGAGGCGTCCACGCCCTGGATGATGGCCCACCAGGTATCGGCAAGGTCCATCCGGCCCACCATCCCGGCGGCTTCCGCGCCCACCACCCAGTACTGGACGGCCGGCGGCAGGGTGATCGCTGAGCCCAGGTCCCTGGAACGGAACATGATGCTGATGTTGGACAGGGCCGCGGAGCCGCCTTCGAGGCGGATGCCCAGGCTGCGCCGCACGGCCGATGAGCCGCCGTCGGCCCCCACGACAAAGCGGGCGGTGACGGTGACCTTGTTTCCGGCGTCGTCCGCTGCAGTAACGGTGGAGGGGCTGCCGGAATGCACAGCGACGTCCTGGACGTGCCAGCCGGTCAACAGCGTGACCAGGGGCGCCTCGGCAACCGCGGCGCGG
This sequence comes from Arthrobacter sp., assembly GCA_036566705.1. Taxonomy (GTDB): domain Bacteria; phylum Actinomycetota; class Actinomycetes; order Actinomycetales; family Micrococcaceae; genus Arthrobacter. Next base: position 7,636 of record DATCVX010000147.1, read on the forward strand.
AGGACCTCCTCCAGGACCGGCTGCGGGACCTGCTGGCCGCACTCGGGCTGCGGACCATAACGGCCCGGGACCAGCTGGAACGCGTTGCGGAAAGTACGGAGTCCGTGGGCTGAGGGGCCGGTGAGACCGGTGCAGAAGGTGACGTCCTGGGCGTAGTCGACGGGAAGCGGGGCGGCGTTCCGGAGCGCGTCGGCGAGCCCCAGCCGCCACAGGTGCGTCATGGTGCGCGCATTGGTGGTTTTGGCCCGCGGCCGGGTGGGATCCACCGACGTCCGGGGCTCGATCACCACGCTGGGGATGCCGCGCGAAGCGAGGTCCAGCGCGAGGAAGAGCCCGCTGGGACCGCCGCCTGCGATCAGTACTTCTGCCTCCCCCGGCAGCGCATCAGGGGAAGCCTGTTGCTGGGTGGCCATCAGGCAAGGCCACGCAGTGAGATGTCGCCGACGGGGGTGGTCAGGGTACCGAGCTTGTCGATCTCAACCTCGACGGTGTCGCCCGGCTGAAGCAGCCACTGCGGGGTGCGGGCATAGCCCACTCCCTCCGGGGTTCCGGTGGCGATGACGTCACCCGGGTGCAGGGTCAGGGTCTGGCTGATGAGCGAGATAATGGCCGGCACGGAGAAGATCATGTCCCGGGTGTTGCCATTCTGGGCTTCGACGCCGTTCACGAGCGTCCGCACCTGCAGGCCGTCGCGAAGGTCGCCCACTTCGTCGCGGCCGACCAGCGGGCCCAGGGGGCCGGTGAAGTCGCCGTTTTTGCCCAGGGTCCACTGCGACGTGAGCTTCTGGGCACGGCGGGCGGTGATGTCGTTGAAGGTGGAGTAGCCAAACACGGCGTCGCCGGCTTCAGCCTCGTCCGCGGATTCCACGCGCTGGCCGATGTACGCCGCCACCTCGCCTTCCCAGTCCAGGCCGTCCTCACCGGCAGGGACCGGGACCGGCACGTTGCCCACGGACAGGGATGCGGTCCAGCGGCCGAACAGCGTGGGGTACGGCGGAAGTTCCTGGTCCTTGTAGCTGCCTTCTGCAACGTGCGCCTTGTAGTTCAGGCCGACGCAGATGACCCGCGCCGAAGCGGGGACGAGAGGCACCTCGGTGACGCTGCCGCGGTCAAGCCAGCTGCCGGCGTCGGACGCTGAGGCACTGGCTGTTGAGTCGGCGGCGGCGCCGGACGTCAGGGAGACAGACTTGTCTTGCCAGCCGGCGGCGTCCGCCCAGAACTCAGCGACGGGGGCCAGCGGGAAAACGCGCGAATCCACCAGGGCTGCTGCCCAGGATTCCCCGCGGTGGGTGATGCCGATGTACTGCATGTGGAGCCTTTCAGGTCTGCCCGGGCACGGCAGGGCCGGCCCGGCGGGTTCAGGAGTCAGGAAGCCTGGGCTTGCCTGCGGAAGAAATCGATGGTGGCGTCCAGGACCTTCTGCGCCGCGGCCGGACTTTTGTCCGGAAGCGACCACATGTGGTCGGCGCCTTCAAAGAGGAGAAGTTCGACGTCGACGCCCGCGGCTTCCAGTGCCGCGGCCAGGGTGGTGGACTGCGCCGCGGGGACGAACCGGTCGGCGGTGCCATGGGCCAGGAAAAACGGCGGGGCATGCTCGCCCGCGTAGGTCAGGGGGCTGGCCGCTGCGGCCTTGTCCGGGGCGTCCGCAGGCTGCGCGCCGATCAGGAGGGCCTCGCGGGAGCCGGGATCATCGGCGGTGGCGACGGCGTTTGGAAGGGCCTGTCCACCCATGTGGACGAGGTCGGTGGGCGGGTACCAGGCAGCAACTGCGGCAACCAAGTCGTTGGCGGCCGGCACGCCGGAATCCGATGTCCCGGAGCCCGGATTCGCGCCGAGCCCCACGAGGCAGGCCAGGTGCCCGCCGGCGGAATCCCCCCACGCGTAAATCCGGCCGGGGTCCACGTTGTACTCCGCGGCATGCACCCGCAGCCAGGCGACGGCGGCCTGGGCGTCCTCGAGCTGGGCGGGAAAAACTGCCTGCGAGGACAGGCGGTAGTCGGCGGAAGCGACGGCGAAGCCGGCCGCGGCGACGCGTTCAAAGGGCGTCAGGGCGAACCCGTCCGTGACGGGTCCGAGCGAGGAGCGCTCCCCCATCCGCCAGCCGCCGCCATGGAAATGGACGATGGCCGGAACGGGGCGGGGAACCGGACCGGGACCGTCCGCCGCGGCCGGGAGGTAAAGGTCCAGCAGCAACGACACACCGCCGGGGCGGGAAAACTCAATCCCCTTCAGGACTTCCCCTGCAGTCATCAGCGACTCCATCCATTGCCGTGGCCGGTATCAGGATCGATCCGGCGCTTTACCTAAGCCTGCTGGAACGGCACGGGACTGGGAACGTCCTATTTCAATGATTGAAAGGGTGCCCGCATCAGCTGCCGCCGCGGCCGCGGAACAGGAGCGCGCCGGCGTTGGCCACGACGATCAGCCCGATCCCGCACCACTGCGCAGCCCCCAGGTGCTCATGGAGCGCGAGGGCTCCGATAATCGCCGCGAAGACGGGGTTGATGCTCATCAGGACGCCAAAGACGTTGGCCGGGACGCGGCGCAGGGCAATCAGGTCGGCCAGGTAGGGCACCACCGAGGCCAGCACTCCGGCGCCGACGGCACACAGCACGGTGAAGGCGTCCGGCGGCCGGCTGACGAAAATCACCGCCGCAACAGGCAGGAACAACAGCGCGGAAACGCCGGTGGCAGCGGCGGTGCCCTGGACTCCCGGGATCCGCCGGCCCACGGTGCGGTTGAGCAGGATGTACGCCGCCCAGCTGCACGCCGCGATGAGGCCCAGCGCGATTCCAAAGTAGTCGGTGGAGGGTTTCGGCTGGGTGATGGCCACAACGCCTGCCCCGGCGAGGACAGCGCAGACGGCGCTGGACCTGTTCCGGCTGCTGAGCAGCGCCACGGCCAGGGGCCCGAGGAATTCGAGCGTGACCGCCAGCCCCAGCCCCACGCGCTGGATGGCCGAGTACAGGGACAGGTTCATGGTCCCGAATACCACCGCCAGCAGCAGGACCGGCCACCACTGCTGCCGGGTGAGGGTCCACAGCCTGGGCCGGACCACGGGAAGCAGCACCGCGGCGGCAACCAGCTGGCGCACCGCCACCACGCCCACGGGTCCCATCCCGGGGAAAGCCAGCGAGCCGCTGGCCGCACCCAGCTGGTTGGACAAGGCACTGGCTACGAGCGTTGCCGTGCCGCCTTTGCCCGCTTTCCTGGGTGAAGTTCGTTCCATCATGTAGGCAGTGTGCTCCGCTGTCCGGCATCCGCTAAATGCATGGAGGGAGCTATTTATGCGCTGGGCGCATGAATAGACTGGCCGCATGGATCCTGAGTTGCGGCAGCTCCGCTGCCTCGCGGCGCTTCTGGAGGCGGGCACCTTTACCGACGCCGCCATTGACTTGGGCATCTCGCAGGCTGCCGTGTCGCGGAACATTGCAGCGCTGGAGCGCACACTGGGCGTCCGGCTGGTGCACCGGACCACCAGAAGCGTCGCCCTGACCGAAGCCGGGGATCGGGCCATGGTCCACATCCGCCGCGCGCTCTCCGCGCTGGACGAGCTGGTGCGCGAGGCCGGTTCCCAGGCGGGGACCATCCGGATCGGCTATGCGTGGTCTGCGTTGGGCGAGCACACCACGGACTTCCAGCGCCACTGGTCCGCCGCATTCCCTGACACGGAGCTGGAGCTCGTCCGGAACAACACCCCGACGGCGGGCCTCACCGAGGGGACCGCAGACCTCGCCATCCTCCGCCGCGCGCCGGACGCGGCAGGCATTGATTTCGTGTCGGTGGGCGAGGAAAAACGCTATTGCGCGATGAGTTCAGATGACCCGCTCGCCGGAAAGCGATCGGTGACCCTCGCGCAGGTGGCGCAATCCGCGCTGGCGGTGGACGCCAGGACCGGAAGCACCACCGAGGCGCTGTGGCCCGCCGACAGCCGGCCGGCGAGGTTCGTGGCCATCCGCGACGTCGACGACTGGCTGACGGTCATCGGCAGCGGTAAGGCGCGCGGCATCACCGCGGCGTCCACGGCGCACCAGTACCGGCGCCGCGGCGTGGTGTACCGGGCCGTACGCGATGCCCCGCCCGTTCCCGTCTACCTTGCGTGGTCTAGTGCCGACGCCCCGCGGGATAGGCAAAAAGTCATTGACCTGCTGGCGGCGCTGTACGGTGCATAACGTTCCGCGGTAGCCGATCAGGGACAGGTCCTGCGGGACGCTGTCGCGGCGCTCACCGTTCCGGCCTGGAAACCTGCCAAGAGCATCGGTTGCTCCGTGGTGGCCCTTTTGAAGCTGCATAAGGGCCACTACGGAGCAACTGATGTGTTTCAGGCCTGGTGTTTCACGCCCCGAGGGGCCTTTCGGCCGGTTCCCAGGTGCGGGCCAACTGATCGGCCAGGAACTGCAGGCTGCGCCGGACAACTCCCAGCCCTGCCGAATGGTTGAGGTACCCGTGTGTGGCACCCGGTTCCAGCCTGTACTCAACGGGGACTCCGGCCGCACGGAGTTCCTCAACGAACTGTTCGGAAGAAAAGCGAAGGTCGTCGTATTCCGCGGTCACAATGGCCACGGGTGGCAGGCCGGCGAGGTCGGCGTACCCGGGCATGGCGTAGGACGAAGCCATGCTGAGCGGGCCTCCGATGTAGTTCTCCACCATGGCGCGGCAGTCGTCGTCGGTAAAGCGGAGGACGGGCGGCAGCCCGTTCATGTCGGGGGCCCCGGGGGCGTCCGGGGCCGGCAGTTCGCCGTGCAGGAAGGGGTAGGCGAGCACGAGTTTGGCCGGCAGGTGCCTCCCCGAGTCCTTGAGGTACAGCGCCGCCCCGACTGCCAGGTTCCCGCCGGCGCTGGCTCCGCCCAAGGACAGGGCCAGTGGGTCAGCCCCGAGCTCCGCGGCGTTCTCCACAGCCCACAGCCAGGCCGCCACCACGTCTTCATGCGGTACCGGGAAATGGACACCCCCGCCGGCGAGCCGGTAGTCCACCGACAGCACCAGGCCGCCGGTGCTGGCGGCCAGTTCCCGTGCCAGCTGGTCCGCCTCCCGCATGTCCAGGTCGCCGTGGGAGAAGCCGCCGCCGTGCATCCACACGAGCGCCGGAAGGCCGCCGTCGTCCGGCCCGCCGTCGGATTGGCCGGCCCCAGACGCGGAACCGCCTGCCGCTTGCCCGCCATAGATCCGGACCGGCACCGGGCCGTTGGGGCCCGGCGCCGCCACTGTCCGCACCGGAACGTCCGGGGCCTGGTATGGGACCAGGCCCCCGCAAAAAGCCTCCAGCCGGTCCAACCCCGACGGGTCCGCGAGGAGTTCAGCGATGGAACGCGCGCCGGCCACGTGATGGAGAAGGCCGGCCAGCTCCGGGTCCAGGGTCATGGCTGTGCCACGGGTTCCGGGACCCGTGGAGCGATACCGGCCAGGGGCACGCCGGGCAACACCACGGCACAGGCAAACGAGTGCTGTCCGGAACCCACTTCATGGACTGTCCCGCCGGCGTCGGGCAGCACCACCGTGGCGGTGCAGCCCGCCGGCACCGTCACGTCCAGGGTGAAGTCCTGGCCGGTCCGGTCCCAGCGCACGGCAGCATCGCCGTAGGGAGTCTCGTGCCGGGCTTCGGCCCAGTCGAGGCCGCCGCCCGGACGCGGTTTGACCAGCATCTTCCGGTACCCCGGTTCAGCCGGTGCAAGCCCCGCGAGGCTGCGGTGCATCCAGTCGGCCACCGCACCCAGGGCGTAGTGGTTGAAGGACGTCATTTCGCCCTCATTGATGCTGCCGTCCGGAAGCATCGAGTCCCAGCGCTCCCAGATGGTGGTGGCGCCCATGGTCACGGGGTACAGCCAGGACGGGCATTCCGTCTGGAGCAGCAGGCGGTAGGCCGCCGTCGCATATCCGTAGTCGGTCAGCGCGTCGCACACCAGCGGGGTCCCCACAAAGCCGGTGGCGATGCGGTAGCCGTCGTCCTCCACCGCGGCGGCCAACCCGGCCGCGGCCACGGCTTCCTCCCCCGGCTCCAGCAGCCCGAAGGTCAGCGCCACGGCGTAGGCCGTCTGGGTGGGCGGCTGGAGCAGGCCGCCGCCGGAAACGTAGCGCTCGCGGAACACGGCGGCTGCACGCTGCGACAGCCCGGCCAGGCGGGCGGAATCCTCACCCAGCAGCTCCGCGGACCCAGCCGCGATCCGGGCCGAGTACGCGAGGTAGGCCTGCGCCACAAGCTGCCACGGGGTGCGCGCATCACCGGGCTTGTCCGGCGGCGCGGCGGGGTCCAGCCAGTCACCGAACTGGAAGCCGTGTTCAAAGCGGAGCTCCGGACCCGCGGCCTGGGCCGCGGCTTCCAGCCAGGCGTGCATTCCGGGGAGCTGGCGCCGCAGGAACTCCAGGTCACCGCTGCGCTGGTACATCAGCCAGGGCACCAGCACGGCGGCATCGCCCCAGGCGGCCATGACGGGGCGGTCCGGGAACGGCGGCTTTTCGGCCACGACTTCCGGTATCACCAGCGGCGGCGGCCCGTCGGTCCCCTGCTCCGCCGCCATGTCCTTGAGCCAGGAGGTGGTGAACCCCGGAATCCGGTACAGGAAGGACGCCGTGGCCGCGAAGATCTGGAAGTCCCCGGTCCAGCCGAGGCGCTCGTTGCGCTGCGGGCAGTCCGTGGGCACGTCCACAAAGTTCCCGCGCATGCCCCACAGCACGTTGGAGTGCAGCTGGTTCAGCATCGGATCGGAGCATTCGAATGTGCCGGTGCGCACCAGGTCTGAATGGATGACGACGGCGGTGAAGGCTTCCGGATCCACCTCGCCGGGCCAGCCGCTCACCTCCACGTAGCGGAAACCGTGGATGGTGAACTCGGGTTCCCAGGTCTCGCCGCCGGCAGAACCTTTGAGCGTGTAGACGTCCGTCTGCTTGGCTTCGCGCAGCGGCCGGACACCGAGTTCCCCGTGTTCCAGGACCTCGGCGTGCCGCAGCGTGACCTCGGTGCCCGCGGCACCGCTGACGGTGATCCGCACCCGGCCCACCAGGTTCTGGCCGAAGTCCAGGATGGTCTTCCCGGACGGCGAGGCGAGCACGGCGGCGACGGCGCGCTCATCAGTGGCGCGGACCGGCGGGCCATCGGGCGCTACCAGGACGGTGGCGTCGATGGCCTCAACGGCAACGGGATGCAGTTCATCATGGGTCGAGCCGGAGACAGGCTGCCCGGCCCAGCCGCCGTCCTCCAGCCTGGCGTCGTACGTTTCGCCGACGTAGAGGTCGGCGGCCAGAATGGGGCTGCGGCCTGCCAGCCAGCCGCTGTCGGTGCTGATCACGGTGACGTTGCCGACGTCGTCGGACATTTCCAGCTGCGCGATTACCGCGGTGCGGTCGTGGTAGGTGTTGCGCTTGCCCTGGAAGCCCAGGTAGCCGCGCCACCAGCCGTCGGCGACCTCAAGGCAAATGACGTTGGTTCCCGGCTGCAGGTAGTCGGCCACGTCGTAGGTCTGGTAGCGCAGGCGGTGGTGGTAGCTGGTCCAGCCGGGAGCCAGGATGTCGCGGCCCACGCGCCGGCCGTTAATGGAGGCAACGTAGACTCCGTGGGCGCTGGCGTAGAGGCGGGCGGAGGTGACCGGCCCGGTGACCTCGAACGTCCGACTCAGCCGGGCGGCCGGTTCGATGGACTCGCTGGCTTCGTCCCACGCCGGCCGGATCATGGCGGCCTGCCAGTCCGCCGGGTTCAGGAGCCCGGCCTCGACGCAGGTCACAGGGCTCCATTCGGAAGGCCCGTCGTCGCCTGTTCCCCAGACGCGGACGCGCGCCGCGACGCGCTCCCTGCTGTTCAGCGCCGGCGCGGGCCAGGGCTGCAGGATTTGATCGGCGGATTCGGTGCGGCCGTAGCTGGCCAGCTGCGCAGCATCGGGGCCAAGTTCCAGCTCATAGGCGGTCTGGACCCAGCCCGGAGTGTCGGTGCTGACCTGCCAGGAAAGCCGCGGCCGGTCTTCGCCGATGCCGAACGGCTCCTCGTGGTGCTCGAAGCGGAGGGCGGAGGGTGTGGGGGTCATCGGGTAGCTCCGGAGGTTGCGAGGTCGGCGGTGAGGTCTTCGGCGGTCAGGTCAGCGGCCAAGGAGAGCCCGTGGCCGTAGCGGAAAACGGGGTTTTCGGTGTCGAAAGGAACGTCCTCGCGGGATGCCTCGACGGCGGCCATGGACCGGGGCAGGTCGAACGGCAGTTTGCCCTCCGGGGCGGCTCGGCCGGTGAGGACATCCAGCAGGGCGTCGGCGTCGGAACCGTAGTTGGCCAGCAGTGCGCCGGCGTGTTCGGCCAGTTCCGGGATGACCGCGGGCCGTTCCAGGTTGAGGTCGATGATGGTGGGGACGGCGCGGCAGATGGCGGTGAGCCGCTCCACTTCCTCCGGGGCGAAGGCCAGGTTGCCGCAGTGGAAGAAGGACTCGAACCCTTCCCCGCGCACCTCAAACGGGGTACGCAGGCGGAGGATCGCCAGGTCGGCCTCCTCCGGCGTGGGCACCACGCTGAACGCCGGCCCAAGGTCTTCGGCCGAGATACCTTCCGCGTACACCTTGGTGGGCATATCTGTGCTGAGCGGCAGCAGCGGAACGCCGTTGACCTGATGGTTCTTCAGCAGCGTGTACGAGCGGCGTTGCATGGCCCTACCGGCTGCCTTGAACTCCGGCGTGCCCACGGTGGCGTCGGCCGCGGTGGCGTCCACAAACGGGTTTTCGAAGAGCCCCAGCAGGAACTTCTCGGCCAGGATTTTCCGGACCGAGGCGTCCAGCCGGTCCTCGCTGAGCCTGCCCACGCGGACGGCGGCGATCATCAGCTCCACGCAGCTTTCGCCGCCGAACTGGTCCACGCCGGCGTCGAGGGCCTTGAGCATCCGCGCCTCGGGGCTGAGGTGCTCCACGCCCCAGGCCCGGGCAGGGAAGACGCGGCCAAAGATGTCACCCTCGGTGAGGATGCCCCAGTCGGTGCACACCACGCCGTCGAAGCCCAGTTCTGTGTGCAGGAGGTCGGTGAGGATGCCCTTGTTGAAGCCGAAGCCCACTTCCTCGTATTCGGTGCCCACCGGCATGCCGTAGTAGGGCATCATCTGGCGGCTGCCTGCGGCAATGGCGGCGCGGAACGGCAGCAGGTGGTAGTCGAAGTTGCCGCCGGGGTAGACCTGTTCGCGGCCGTAGCTGAAGTGCGGGTCCTCGCCGTTGAGCTGGGGGCCGCCGCCCGGGAAATGCTTGGTCATGGTGGAGACCGACGCCGGGCCGAACGTTCCGGTCTGGAAGCCGCGGACGTACGCGCCCACCAGTTCGGCGGCCATCTCTGCTGACTCACCAAACGTCATGCCGCCGCGGGACCAGCGGGGTTCGGTGAAGACGTCCACCTGCGGGTGCAGCGCAGAGCGGATCCCGACGGCGAGGTACTCCTGCCGGGCGATGTCCGCAAATTCCTCGACGGCGGCGGGATCCCCCACTGCGGCGAAGCCCAGGGCCTCGGGCCACTGGGAGAACGGGCCGGCCAGCGCCGACGTGCCGGGGTTGTCCGTGTAGGCGTGGCGCGGATCGGTGGACAGCGTCATGGGGATGCCGGGACCGGTGGCCAGGGCAATCTCCTGCAGGCTGTTGTGCCACTCGGCCAGGTCACGGGCGTTGACGGCCGCGCCGAGGATGTTGAAGTGGTTGAGGCGGCGTTTGCCGATCAGTTCACGGGCCGGGCCAGTGCCCGCGGCGAACGGAAGGACGTCGTGGAACATCAGGCCCGCCTTGTCCTCCAGCGCCAGGCGGGACAGCAGGTCTTCAACGCGCCGGGCCACCGGCAGGGAGGCGTCCTGGTACGGGAAACGAAGGGTGTCAGGAGTCAACGTCGGCTCGATTCGTTACGAAGGGGAAGTCTTAGGGCTTCCCCCAGCGTCGCGGAACCGCCGATCCGCCCGCTAGCGAAGTTTCATTGACTGGAAACCGGGTCCGGAGACCCGCCAAACCGCCTAGCTCAGGCAGAGGCAGAACGGGTGGCCGGCCGGGTCCAGGAACATGGGAACCTGTCGTGAACCGCAGCTCGGGGCCATTGGTGATGTTGCCGATGACAGTCACTGTCATCCGGTCGGATGAAGAGCCTGCCGCCGGAGCACAAGGAGCCTGGCGGACCGCGACCTCAGAGCTCGCGGGCGAAGTAGTCCACGGCCGTGCGCAGGATCCCGTCCATCTGGTCCTCCGCGCCGAAGAAGCAGTGGTCCCCGCCCCCGACGACGATCACTTCGTTGCGGACCCCGGCACCGTCGAGCGCACCGGCCAGCAGTTCGGTCTGGGACAGCGGGACCAGGCCGTCGCTGTCGCCGTGGACCAGTAGGAACGGGGCCGCCCCGGCGGTGACGTAGCCCAGCGGGCTGGCGGCCGCGAGCAGGTCGGGATCGGCGGTGCCGCCCACCAGCATGGGACCCGGTTCCGTTGACATGCCCGGCGGGACAGCAGCCATCAGCGCGCCGGACATGAGGCCGTCCGGTGTGTTCATGGGCGGCATGTCCGGCAACGAGGACACCCCGTAGAAATCGACGACGGCGCTCACGCTGCTGGCGTGCCCCTGGACGCCAAGCCCGCCCTCGAGGTCCGCGCGGGCCCCGGTGACGCCCAGCAACGCAACAAGGTGGCCGCCGGCGGATTCGCCCCAGGCGCCGATGCGTTCCGGATCAATGCCCAGGACGCCGGCGTGCTCCCGGAGGTAGCGGACCGCGGCTTTGATGTCATGCAGCTGGGCCGGGAACGGCGCTTCCAGGGCGTGCCGGTAGTCCACGGTGGCGCACGCGATTCCGGCCTCGTTCAGGAGCCGGAACACCGAATCCGGAGCGAACGTAGGCGGCAGCTCGCGGCGGTCCCCGAGCTGGAAGGCGCCGCCGTGGATCCACACCACCAGCGGCACCGGTCCGGCTGCAGCGCGCGGCAGCCAGATGTCCATGGCCAGCCGGCGGAACCCGACGGCGATCACGTAGCTGACTTCCCGGTGCACCAGGGAGTGTTCGGAGACTTCCCCGGGCGCGCTCAGGCTCCCAAAGGCCGGGAAGGGAGGCGGCGCGGGCATCATTCGCGGGGCAGTGGCGGCAACGGTTTCGGGGGTCATGGTGCGCTCCTGGCACGGTCGGTAGTGGTTTCTGCGCCGGCCGCCGGGGCGGCGGCCACGAAGGAATGGGTTCCGGGTCCGACGACGGCGGCCGGCTCGCCGGGCAGCCGAAGTTCCGCGGTGGTGCCGGACGGGACGGTCGCCGTGAGCGCCAGCACGCCGTCGTCGATGGTCCAGTCGATTTCGATGAGGCCCTGCGGGCCCAGGTGCGAGGTGCTGGCGGATGCCAGGCCGGCGCCCGGACAGGGTTCGATGATGATCTGCTCCCAGCCGGCGCTGCCCGGTGCCTGGCGCAGCCCGGCCGTGTAGCGGTGCAGGAAGGAAACCACGGCACCCTTGCTGTAGTGGTTGAGCGACTGGCGCACTGTTCCGTCCGCGCCGATCCCGTCCCAGGCCTCCCACATGGTGGTGGCGCCGCGGTCCACCATCACCAGCCAGGACGGCTCGGAGTCCTGCATCAGCAGCTCATAGGCGAGGTCGGGGCGGCCGTTGTCGGCGAGTGCCGGCAGCAGGTAGGGGGTTGCCAGGAAGCCGGTGCCCAGGTGGGTGCCGGCGGCGCAGACCAGCCCGGCGAGCTGCTGGACGACGGAGGGGCGGGCGTCGGCGGGGATAAGGTCAAACGCCAGCGCACGGACGCAATTGGCCTGCGTGCCGCCGTCGACCGTTCCGTTCTCCTGCAGGTACTCCTGCTGCCAGGCGCGGCGGACGTTCTCGGAGAGCTCCTCCAGTTCGCGGGTTTCGTCGTCCAGGCCGAGGACGGCTGCCACCTGGGCCATGATGGCGGCGGTGTGCCGGTAGTAGGCGGTGGCCACGATGCCGTTGTCTGCGGAGCGGGAGGCAAAAAGATCCGGCGCCGGACCGCCGGGTTCCATCCACTCCCCGAAGTGGAAACCGGTGTCCCAGAGGTACTGCTCGTGCGGTGCCGGCGTAGCGCGTGCTGCTGCCCTGGCCGGGTGCCGGTTCCCTTCAGCGGTGCGGCGGACAAAGCCGAGCCACCGGTTCATGGCCTCCCAGTTCTCTGCCAGGATGCCGGCGTCGCCGGTGGCGAGGTAAATCTCCCAGGGGACCATAACGATCGCGTCCGCCCACCCCGCTGACCCGTTGGTGAAGGCCATGAATTCGGCACCGGTCACGTCCGGCCCGGGCGACGGGGAGATGTTGACCACCACGCCGTTGTCCCATTGGTCGGTGCGGACATCATTGAGCCATTTCCGGCTGAAGCCTGTTACATCGAAGAGGTAGGCGGCGGTGGGCACAAAGAGCTGCCAGTCTCCGGTCCAGCCGGCCTTTTCGCGCTGCGGGCAGTCGGTGGGGACCTCGCAGGCGTTGTCCCGGAAGCTCCACTCCACGATGTTGTGCAGTTTGTTCAGCCGGTCATCGCTGCAGCTGAAGGTGCCCACGCGTTCCAGGTCGGTCTGGACCATGCAGCCCACGATGTCCGTTGGCAGGAGGTCCCCGGCCAGGCCGCGGACGGAAACGTACCGGAAGCCGTGGGCGGTGTGGCGGGGCTCGAAAACCTGGCCGGGCGTGCCGGCTGAGACCGCGGAGTCCACCTGCCCGGCCCCCAGGAACTGGCCGGGGTTCTTGAAGTCGATGGGGTGGAGGTGGTCCTGGGTGACGTCGCCGTCCGGGCCCAGGGCTTCGCCGTAGACCAGGGTCACCTCCGTGCCGGCCGCTCCCAGCCGTGACAGCCGGACCCAGCCGTTGATGTTCTGGCCGAGGTCCACCACCTGGTTTCCGCTGCCGAGGCGGGTGACGGAGGCGGGGACGAGTTCTTCCACGATCCGGGTGGGCGGCGCCACCGGTCCGGTGAGGGTGGTGAAACTGCCGCCCCGCAGGACGGCCGGCCGGGCTTCCCCGGTGCCGGACGCTGCTGCGCGGAAGTCCACGCGCTGCCCTTCCATCAGGTCTGCGGCGAGGATCTCCGTTGTGGAGGCCAGCCAGGACCCGTCGGTGCCGATCACCGTCCGTGCTCCCCCGGACTCAATTTCCAGCTGCGCCAGGAACGCCGTCTGCGACCCGTACATGTCGGCGTCGCGCGTGAACCCGAACGAACCGCGGAACCAGCCGTCCGTGAGGACCGCGCGCACGGTGTTGGACCCGGCGCGGAGCAGCGGTGTGATATCAAAAGCCTGCACCTGCAGGGTGCTGTGGTAGCTCGTGGAGCCGGGGGTGAGCTGCTGGTCCCCCACCCGGAGGCCGTTGATGAACAGCTCGTAGATGCCGTGCGCCGTGGCGTAGGCGCGGGCGGACTCCGGTGCGGCGTCCAGGGTGAAATCACGGTGCAGGGCGTAGCCGGGGCGTTCCCCCGGCGCCGGGACCACCGACTCGTCAGGTCCGATCCACCGTGCACTCCAGTCGGCCGGGTGCAGGAGGCCCAGCTCCACCGGCATGGGCTCCGCCCATTCGGAGGTCACCTCGGCGCCGTCCGGGGCGAGATCCCACGTGCGGACCGTCCAGTCGAAGCGGTCCCGCGACCCGAGCGCCGGGCCCCCGTATGGCACGGAAACGTGCGTGCCGCTGGCCACGCGGCCGGTGTCCCAGCCGTTGCTTGCGGTCAGCCTGTAGGCGGTTTGCCGGACCGTCCCCTGCGGCGGCGTCCAGCTGAACCGCGGGGTGGTTTGGGTGATGCCGAAGGCCTCGCTGAGGTTCTCGGTGCGGAGCCGGGTGGGGTGCGTCATGGGTTCCGGGCCTGTCATCAGGCGTAGTGGCAGGCGACGTCGGACCCGCCCACCGTGCGCAGCGCGGGCCGTTCGGCGGCGCAGAGCTCGGTGGCCAGCGGGCAGCGCTGCCGGAACGGGCACCCGCCCGGGGCAGCGGAAACAGACGCGGCGGTCCGGACGCCCATGGCTTCCCGGACGCTCCGGCGCTCGGCCTGCTCGGCCGGCCGCGGTACAGGTGAGGCGGCCACGAGGGCCTGGGTGAAGGGGTGCTTCGGCGATTCGGTGACGGCCGCGGCCGGTCCGCTTTCCATGACCTGGCCGCGGTAGAGGACCACCACGCGTTGGGCCAGGAACTGCACCACGGAGATGTCGTGGGCGATGAACAGGTAGCTCAGGCCGCGTTCGTCCCGGAGGTCGGCCAGGAGGTTCAGGACCTGGGCCTGGGTGGAGAGGTCCAGGGCGCTGACCGCTTCATCGCAGACCACCAGCTGGGGCTCGCAGATGAGGGCCCGGGCTACGGCGATGCGCTGGCGCTGGCCGCCGGAGAACTGGCTGGGGTAGCGGTCCACGGCTTCCCGGGGCAGGCCCACCCGTTCCAGCATGACCTGGGCTTTCTCCCGTGCGTCTGCGGCGGAGACGCCGCGGAGTCGCAGGGGTTCCGTCAGCGAGGCGCCCACGGTGTTGCGCGGGTTGAGCGAGGAGTTGGGGTCCTGGAAGACTGCGCGCAGTTCCCCGCCCAGCTTTCGCCGCTGGGCCGCGTTGGCGCGGGTGATGTCCTTGCCCTGGTACTCGATGGACCCGCCGGACACGGCCTGCAGGCCCAGGATGGCCTTGCCGATGGTGGACTTTCCGGAACCGGACTCCCCTACCAGCCCCACGGTCTCACCCGGCTGGATGGTGAAGCTGACGCCGTCCACGGCGGCCGGCGCGGCAGCGGCCTTGCGGCCACGACCGTAGCGGACCACCAGGTCCTTCACTTCGAGCATGGGCCGGGCCAGGGTACCGGCCGCAGAGTCCTGCCGTTCAGGGGTCGCGACGCTCATGCCATGTCCTTCTCAACGATGTTCAACAGCCGCGGTGCGGGGTCCGGAAGCTGGTGCGTGGGCACTTCGGTGGCTACCCATTCCAGGCCTTCAACGGCCAGTTCGTCCGCCTTGACGCAGCGGACCAGGCCTTCGCCCGTTCCCGAGGGCAGCAGCGGGATGGGGACCATGCAGGCGGAGCCCGCGAACTGGCAGCGTGCCGCGAACCGGCACGTGGAGGGCCAGTCCTTGGGCTGCGGAACCTGGCCGCTGATGGTGGCCAGCCGTTCCGGCATGTCATCTGCGTGGTTGGCGTGCGGGTCCGCTGCGAGGAGAGCCAGGGTGTAAGGGTGCCGGGGGTTATCCAGGATCTCGGCAGTTTTGCCGTTCTCCACCACCTGGCCTGCGTACATCACGGCTACCTGGTCACAGATGTCGGCGACGACGCCGAGGTCGTGGGTGACCATCACCACGGACATGCCTGTGTCCTTCACGAGGGAGCGCAGCAGGGACAGAATCTCGGCCTGGACCGTCACGTCCAGTGCTGTGGTGGGTTCGTCTGCCACGAGCAGGCGGGGCCGGCCGGAGAGCGCCAGGGCGATGGCTACACGCTGTGCCATGCCGCCGGAGATCTGGTGCGGGTAGGTCTTGAGGATGCGCTTGGCGTCCACGATGCCCACCTTCTCCAGCAGGCTGAGGGCTTCGGCACGGGCCTCGGCTTTGCCAACCTTGCGGAGGCGGCGGATAGCGGCCGTGAGCTGGTAGCCCACGGTAAACATGGGGTCCAGTGCCCGCATGGGCTCCTGCGAGATCAGGGCGATTTCGCTGCCGCGGACCGATTCCATGTCCTTGTCGGTGGATGCGGCCAGGTTTTTGCCGTTCCACAGGATCTGCCCGCCGGTCACGGACACCCCGGAGGGAAGCAGCCCGAGCAGGGAGAGCGCGGTCATGGTCTTTCCACAGCCGGACTCGCCCACCAGCCCCAGCACCGTTCCCTGTTCGACGTCGAAAGAGACGTCCGTGACAAGGGGTACGCTGCCGTCCACACCCACGGTGAGGTTGCGGACGCTGAGCTGGCCGCTGGCCGGAGCCTGCCCTGCTGCATCGGGGACCGTTGCAGCGATGGCGGCAACGGCTTTGGCGCGCTGCCGGCGGGCGGCAGCGGAGGGCAGGTGGGAGGCGGTGGCGTTGGGTGCCTTGCCCAGGGCGTTGCCAATGGCGTTGGCGGCCAGGACGGTCAGGGCAAGCACCGCGCCGGTGGGGACCATCAGCCAAGGTGCGTCGTAGACATGCTGGGAGGCGCTCTGGATCATGCCGCCCCAGCTGGGCTGCGGGATGGGCGGGCCGAAGCCGATGAACGCCAGCCCGGCCTGGATCAGCATGCCAACGGCGAAGATGAGGGCAGACTGCACCACGATGGTGTTGGTCAGGCCCGGCAGGACGTGGCGCAGGCTGATGCCGAGGGCGCTGACACCGTCCACTTTGGCGGCGTCCACATAGAGCTGGGACTGCAGCGACTTGGCCTGGCCCAGAATAACGCGGTAAACACCGGCCGACATGAAGACGCCAAGGACAGCCATAATGAAAGGGATGTTGGTGCCCACGGCACCGATGACGGCGAGGATGATCACCGTCGACGGCAGGGACATCATAATTTCGGTGCTCCGGCTGATAATGCCCTCAGCCCGGACGGACGCCGCTGCGGTCATGGCCAGGATGGTTCCGAGCCCGATGCCTACCAATACTGTGATGAAGGACGTGCCCAGGGTGCCGGCGGCGGAGGCGAAGATTCGGCTGAGGATGTCCCGTCCCAGTTCGTCCGCGCCCAGCCAGTGGGCGGCGGACGGGCCGGAGAGGACCGCGGTGAAATCCTGGTCCTCGGTCTTGAACGGCAGCCACCATGGCGCGGTCAGTGACGCGGCCACCAGTGCGGCGAGCCACAGCAGGCCGGCCACGCCGCCGGGAGAGGCGAACAGGCGGTGGGCGGAGACCATGGAGAACGCGGCCCGGGGACCGGACTTTGGCAGGCCCGATTCCGGCAGGGCTGCCGCGGCGACGGTGCTGTCGGCGGGGGCGGGTGCAACGTTGGGGATCATGCGGCACGCAACTTCGGGTCGAGGAACTTGGTGGCGAGTTCGAGTGCCAGGGTCACAGCCACCACCACGACTGTGGCGATGACCACCACGCCCTGGACGGCGGGCGCATCATGGGTGCTGACGGAACTCTGGGCTGCCTGGCCCAGGCCTGGCATGGCAAAGAGTTGTTCGGCCACAACTGATCCGCCGAAGAGGCCCATGAACTGCAGGGCAATGCCGGCCACAATCGGCAGGCTGGCGTAACGCAGGGCGTGGATGTACAGGATTTTCCAGGTGGGTGTGGCGGTGGCCCTCAGGGTCCGGATGTGTTCCTGCTGCAGGGCTTCGAGCATCGAAGCCCTGGTCTGGCGGGCAATGAACGCAGCACCGCCGACGGCCAGGGTGATCACCGGCAGGGCAAGCGACAGTGCCCAGTCCTGGGGGGACACGTCGAAGGGAACGTAGCCCGTAGCCGGGAACACCGAGGACTGGACGGCGAACAGGTAGACAAAGACGATGCCGATCCAGAAGGCCGGCAGGGCCACCGCCATGCCGCAGAGCCCGCCGACGATGCGGTCCACCGTACCGCCCCGTACTGCGGCGGTGACGCCCAGGGCGATGCCGAAAACTGCGCTGAGCACAGTGGCCCCGGCGGCCAGCGAAGCCGTCACGGGCAGCCGGTTCGCCAGGTCGTCGGAGACGGAACGGCCATCGATCAGCGAGATCCCCAGGTTGCCCTGGACCGCGTCGCCGAGCCAGCGGACAAACTGTGCCAGGAGCGGGTCATTCCAGCCGAGGCGGGCGTTGACCTCGTCGATGGCCTCCTGGGAGGCGCCGGCTCCCAGCGACACTGCGCCGGGGCTGCCGGGCATCGCGTGCACCAGCAGGAATGCCAGCACCGCGACCACCAGCACGGTGGCCAACGCCATGAGCAGGCGTTTGGTGATGAATAGTGCCATGGTGACCTCCATCGGTCAGAACTTGCCGGGCGGCCACTCCGTAAGGGGGCGGCCACCCGGCAGATTCGGGGAATCAGCTTGCCGGTGCGTAGGAAGAGAGCAGCGGGTACGCGTTGGTGCCGGCGAACTCGACCTGCTTGATCTTCTTGGTGTTGTAGCCCTGGTTGGTGAGGGCTTCATAGAGCGGGATCATCCAGCCGGATTCAACGAGCCGGGTGTTCAGCTTGGTCAGTGCGGCCTTCCTGGCGGCGTCGTCCTTGGCGGCCGCAACCTCACCGGTGGCGGCGCTCAGCTGCTCGTCGGTGGCTTTCTGCACGTTGGTGAATCCGCTGAGGATGGCGCCGTACATAACTCCCACGGGGTTGTCCCAGTTCAGCGGGGCGTAGCCGAGGGGCGTGGTGGCCACCGCGGCGAACGCTTCATCGGTGGAGGACGCCAGCTTGACGTTCATAGTGATGCCGACGGCGGCGAGGTCCTTCTGGACAGCCTGCAGATCGGTCTGCGTCTGGGCGCCGGCGATGATGGTGAATTCGAAACCGTTGGCGTAGCCGGCTTCCGCGAGCAGGCTCTTGGCCTTCTCCGGATCGTAGGCGAACGTTGTCTCCAGCTCCTCGGTGAAGCCTGCGGAGTCCTTGGGCAGGGCATTCCAGGCCGGGATGTCACCCTTGTGCAGCGCGTCCACGAGTGCCTTGCGGTTGATGGCGTGCTGGATGGCCTGGCGGACCTTTTCGCTGGCGAAGGCCGGGGCGGTTTTGCCGATCTTGTCAAAGGAGATCATGGTGTTGACGGTGCCGCCGATCTGGGACACCCCAACGCCCTTGGACTCGGCGAAGTCCACGGTGTTGGAGGTCAGCATGGCGACGTCCGCCTGGCCGGAGACCAGGGCGTTGGCTCGGGCCTGGGGATCAAGGACAACGCTGAAGATGACCTTGCTGAAGGGGTACTTCGCGGCGTCCGCGTTCTTCTCGTTCTTCACCATCACGTACTTGTTGCCCTTCACCGTGGAGGCATCGATGGTGTAGGGGCCGGACCCTGCCGGGGTCGCGGCCAGGCTGGCCGTGTCGGTCACGCCGGCCTTGCCCACGATCATGCCGGTGGTGGAGGCCAGGTTCTTTTCGAAGCCCGGCTGGGCCTTGGCGAACGTGAGGGAGACTTTGCTGGGGCTGACGACGGCCACGGTGGTGATTTCCTGGGCCCCGCCCTTGGCAACGGCCGAGTACGCGGTCAAGGCCGGATCGGAACGGCGGTCAAGGTTTGCCTTCACCAGGTCGGCGTCGAGCTTGGAACCGTCGGTGAAGGTCACACCCTCCTTGAGGGTGAGCGTCAGGACGGTATTGTCCGCGTTGTATTCGAAGGCGGTGGCCAGGCCGGGACCTGCGGAGCCGTCCGCTTTGAGGACCATGAGGCTGTCGTAGAGGCCTTCGAAGAACTGGCGCTGGGCGGCGGAGACGCGCAGCGGGTCATAGCCGAACGAGGCCGAGTCGCTGTCGATCGCGAGGGTCAGCGTGCTGGTGTCGACCTTGGCGCCCGCCTGGGTGGAGCCGCCGCCACAGGCGGTGAGGGATCCCAGCAGGAGTGCTCCGGCCAGAACGGCGGAGCTCCCACGTGCGGTGGAGTTCAGGAGTTTCATGTAGTGCGCCTTTGCATTCTGATGTGACAACGGGTGAACAGCTATGGGGGCCAGGCGAGTGGCCGGCTCTCTCAAGCATCGGCGGGAGCGCATCAGGGCAGACATGAGAATTTCATTGGTTGAAACACTTATGTGGTTCGGGTCACTGCGGAGGACAGGATGGAAAGCACGGCACCGACGCCGGACGCCGGGCTGCCGGCGTTGCACCGAAAGGACCACCGTGACTGTCTCTTATCCATTCCCCCCGAATTTCCTGTGGGGCGTCGCTACGGCCGCGCACCAGGTCGAAGGGAACAACGTCAACAGCGACGCCTGGCTTTTGGAGCACCTCCCCCAGACGATGTTTACCGAGCCCTCAGGCGATGCCATTGACCATTACCACCGCTACCGCGGGGACATCGCACTGCTGGCCTCGCTGGGCTTCAGCAGCTTCCGGCTTTCGGTGGAATGGGCCCGGATCGAACCGGAGGAGGGGCACTTCTCGGAGGCGGAACTCAACCACTACCGCCGCGTCCTGGAAGCCTGCCACGAACACGGCCTCACACCGGTGGTCACCTACCACCACTTCACGTCCCCGCAGTGGCTCCTCGCCGCCGGCGGGTGGGAGGACGCCAGGACACCGGAACTCTTCGCCCGCTACTGCGGCAAGGTGACCGAGCACCTGGGCGACCTCATCGGCGTCGCCTGCACCCTGAACGAGCCCAACCTGCCCTGGCTGCTGAAGTCCTTCGGCATCGGCGGCGAGGCACCCGAGCACCGTGCTTCGGTGCCCGTCTGGGCAGCAGCCGCCAGCAAGCTCGGCGTCGGCGCGCACAAGATGGCACCGTTCCAGTTCTCCTCGACGGAGGCCGGATTCGACGTGAAACTGGCAGCACACCGCGCCGGTACCGCTGCCATCAAGGCCTGGCAGCCGGACCTGCTGGTGGGCTGGACCCTTGCAAACTCGGACATCCAGTCCGTCGCCGGCGGACAGGACGCAGCGGACGCGGTCCGCCGCGACGTTAACGAACGGTTCCTGGAGGCCTCGCGGGGTGATGACTTCGTGGGCATCCAGACCTACGGCCGCACGGTCTTCGGCCCGGACGGCCTGGCGCCGGCCCCCGAAGGCGCGGCAACGAACCAGATGGGCGAGGAAATCTACCCCCAGGCCCTCGAGGCAACCATCCGGGAAGCCGCCCGCGTAGCAGGAATTCCAGTGATCGTCACCGAAAACGGCTTGGCTACGGAGGACGACACGCAGCGGGTGGACTACTACAAAGCTGCCGTAGACGGTGTCGCCGCGTGCCTGGCGGACGGCATCGAAGTCCGCGGCTACATCGCATGGACCGCCTTCGACAACTACGAATGGGTGTTCGGCTACCGCCCGAAGTTCGGCCTGATCGCCGTGGACCGGACCACGCAGCAGCGGACGCCCAAGGAAAGCGCGCTGTGGCTCGGCGGGGTGGCAGCCGGGGCCGGGGTCCCGGTCTCCTGACCCTCGCTGGCATTTTCATTGGGTGGAACACTAGTCTGGGTGTCACCGGCGACCAAGGAGGATCGGCAGCCCGTCATGGCACCCACCGACAACACTGCCGACGCGGCGGCACCGGCACCCGCCCGCGGCAAGCGCCCCAAGCAGGGCGAACCGGTCATTGACCGGGCGCTGAGCCTGCTCGCAGTCTTCACCGACCGCCGTCGGGCGTTAACGCTGTCCGAGATGGCCCGTCACGCCGGCATGCCGGCTCCCACCGCACTGCGGCTGATCGCCCGGCTGGTGGCGTGGGGTGCGTTGGAAAGGCTCGACGACGGCCGATACGTGGTGGGGGTCAGGCTCTGGGAAGTGGCGTCGCTCTCTCCGCGCGGGCACGGGGTCCGGGAAATCGCACTGCCTTACCTGGAGGACCTTTTCGAGGTAACGCGCCACCACGTGCTGCTGGCCGTGAGGGACAAGGAGCAGGCGGTGCTGATCGAACGGTTGTCCTCCAAGCAGGCCACCGAGGTGGCCTACCGGGTGGGAGGCCGGGCACCCCTCCGGTCCACCGCCGTCGGGCTGGTCCTCCTAGCCGGGGCAGACATGGACTTCCAGGAACGCATCCTCCGCCAGCCGCCGGACATCGAACCCGGCGTGGCCCCGATGCCCGAGGGCCAGCTGCGGCGGACCCTGTCCGACGTGCACCGGACGGGCATCGCGATGATCCGGCGGACGGCGCCGTCGCTAACGGTGTCCGTCGCTGCGCCGATCTTCGATGCGCAGGGCTCGGTGGTGGCGGCGCTGTCCATTGTGGTGCCGGACGGGTCCACGCCGCCTAACGTGCTGGCGCCTGCCGTGCGGGCCACGGCCAGGGCGGTCTCGCGAAACCTGGGCTTCAAGACCGAACTGGCGGACGATGTCCGCACGCATTCACAGGGCTGACCTTTCGGCCGGCAGTCATTCGTCGAAGTGGGTGACCGCGCCAGTGTTCCCGGAGAGGGCGGCCACCACCTGCGAGGCCACATCGTGGAGCTTGATGTTGCGGGTATTGGAGGCGCGCAGGAGGACCTTGAACGCAGCGGGCTGGCTGCACTTGTTCCTGGCCATGATGGCGCCGGTGGCCAGGTCGATGACCGTCCTGGATTCCATCGCGGCCTTCAACTCGTCGCGGGTGTCCTGCAGCCGTGCCATCCTCAGCACCAGCCGCAGCCCCTTGGACGCCTGTTCCCCGAAGGCCTCCACCCTGCCAATATCCTGCCTGTGGAAGGCATTGGGCAGCCGGCTGTACACGTTCAGTACTGCCCTGCTGGGGCTTTCCAGGGCCAGCGGCACGGACAGTACCGACAGGAAACCGCACCCGGCCACCGACCGGGTGTAGTGGGGCCAGCGCTCGTCCAGCCCCAGGTCCGGGACATGCACCGTCCCGTGGCCCTCGCCGGCCGCTATGCCCGGGCCCTGCCCGCAACTGTCCTCCGCCCGGACCATCCGGCGGGCGTACTGGTCACTGCCGGCCGCAGTCATGGATTTCCTGCTCCGCACCAAAGAAATCCCGCAGGACACTTCCCCGCCGCGGCTGCTGAGCCGGCCCGCCGCATAGGCGGCCAGGTCCCCCAGCAGCTTCTCCACGCACGGGTTTCCCAGGACAAGGTCCTGGAGATGCAGTGCAACATCGGTGAAAACTTCGTCGTTTGAGACCTTTGCGGCTACCAATGTCCCCCCTGAAACACATATGCAAGCCAAAAACCGGCCCCAAACGCTGCAGGCCGGATACCGCCCCCGCGGTCATTGAAGCTTACTCCCGGCGTGGATTGTGCGGAACAGCTGACGGACTCCAGGCCGCGCAGCGCTGCCAACTGGAGTTCTACTTCCCCGGGAATCCGTCCGGTTCCCCCGCCGTTAACCCTATGCACGGGAGATTTCCCCCGAGCCTTGGAGAAGGACGGAATGAGCACCAAGTTTGAATCAGTGGAGGACGACGCCGGCAGGGTCATCCGGTACCGGCGGCACCCCAACGGCGGCGGCTTTGTTGGGCCGGGCGCCTACGTCGCCGAAAGTGCGCGCCTGGGATCCATGACGTACGTGGAGCCCGGGGCACGGATCGGATCCGGTTCACGCGTGGGCCACGGCAGCTGGATCGACCGCCTGGCGCAAGTGGGCGAACGGACGGTCATTGGCGACGGCGTTCGCGTGGGCCACGGAACCGTTATCGGCAACCGCGTCCACATCGGCAGCCATTCACGCATCGGTTCCGGCGCCGTGATCGAGCACGGCACCAGCGTGAACGCGGACAGCACGGTTCCCGACGGCGGCCACGTCGCCGCAGAGCCACGGCGCAGGCCCCGCGCGGCGCCGGCCAAGCGCGCCCAGCCACGGCAGCGGAAACCCCAGAACCGGCAGCCTGCCTCAGCGAAGGGCGCAGGTTAGGAGCGTCAGGCAGCCGGAAAAAGAGCTTCCACCGCGGCACGTGTCAGGTCGCGGATCGTTTGGCTGCGCTCCGCCTCGTCGGCAGTGTCAGCGCCTTCCGTGAAAATCACCAGCGCATACGTTGACCCGCCGCGCTCCAGCAGGGCGGCATCGTGGAGGGCTCCGGCGAACTGGCCGTACTTGTGATAGACGGTAATGCCGGGGCCCGATGCGGCGGGGATCAGTTCCTCGTTGTTGGTCTCCGTCATGTAACCCAGCAGCTGGGCGGTGTTGCCGGGGTTCAGCAGCTCACCTGCATACAGCCTGGTCAGGACCAGCGCCATTTCACCGGGAGTCAGCAGGTTGTCCTGGGGGTCGTAGGACACGCCAATCGACGCAGCATATTGGATCAGCCGCCGGTAGCCGAGCCTGTCCATCAAGAGGAGCCAGGAGTCATTGTTGCTGTTGCTGATCATGGCCTTGAGCTGGAAGGCGGCGGTGTAGTTGCCAAGCATCTCGTCGAGGCTCGCTTCACCGGCCTCCACGCGCTGGAAATAGGCCGCGGCAGTAATGAGCTTGGCGGTGCTGGCCGCCGCAAAAGCCGTCTTGTCGCCAAAAGTGCGGACCGCTCCGCCCGCAGCGTCCGCGACGGCGACGCCAACGCGGTAGCCTGTCGCCCGGCCGAGGATCCCCTCGATGCCGTCATCCGCACCGCCCGCTCCTACCCCGGCCATGACGCCATGCGGCCCGGTTCCGGAGAGTGCGGGGGCGCCGGGTCCTGTGCGTTCTGCGCGGACCGCGGCCACGGTGAGGGCAAGCAGGACAACCATCAGCACGGCAGCGAGGAAAAGGACCAGGGACAATGGCGTGCGGCCAGCGCGGCGGTAGTGCCGCCCGGCGGCGTGTACGGGTACGTACGTATCCAGGCTCACTTGGGGCTCCTGCCTGACCGCCTGCACGGCCGATCAACATCAGAGGCCCCAGCCCCCACGCAACACTAAGTGCGCTGATTAAATCACGCCGGACGGCCGGGCAACGGCATTTCAATCACCGGACTCCTGGGTCCGCCCACGCTCCCCGGGATGGGATGCTGAAAGCCGGTCGTTTTTAGCCACCGAGGAGCAGACAGCAGCCATGAGTACCGTTTCCACCCCGCAGGGCACCGTCCGCGGGACCGCCCTGCAGATCGACGACCGCGTTATGCACACCTTTCTGGGAGTGCCCTACGCGGAGTCGCCGCGTTTCCACCCTCCGGTCCCTGTCGCGCCGTGGGCCGGTGTCCGCGACTGCACCGCGCCCGGCGCCATGGCGCCGCAGAACCCTGACCCGTTCACACCGCCGTCGGGCACCTTCGCCGACCTGTGGGACGAGGACAGCTGCCTCAACCTCAACATCTGGACCCCCGCGCCGGACGGCGCCCGCCGCCCGGTCATGGTGTGGATTCACGGCGGCGCGTCCGTCGGTGGCTCCAACAACGGTGCCATGCACGACGGCGGCCCGCTGGCTTCCGCGGCCGACGTTGTGGTGGTTGCCGTCAACTACCGGCTGGGGGCCTTCGGTTTCCTGCACCTGCCCGAACTGCTGGGGCCGGAGTACGCCGACTCCTCCAACGTTGCCCTGCTGGACCTGCTGGAGGCGCTGCGCTGGGTTTCCCGGAATATCGGGGCGTTCGGCGGCGACCCGGGGAATGTGACGGTCTTTGGCGAGTCCGCGGGTGCGGCGGCCATCGGCACGCTGCTGGGCATGCCGGCGTCGGAAGGACTGTTCCGGCGGGCCATCATGCAGAGCGGAACCGCCGAACGGTACCGGACGGCGGACGAATCGGCCGCGGTGACCGCAGAGTTCCTCCGGCTTTGCGGACTCGATGCCGCACGGGCCGGGGAACTCCTTGCTCTTCCCGCCGGCCGGTTGCTGGCGGCGCAAAAAACACTGGCCGAGGCCGAAGCCGGGCGCAGCTTCAGCGTGCCGCTGCCGTTCCAGCCCACGGTGGGCACGCCCTCCCTGCCGGAGCCGCCCCTGGATGCGGTCCGGAACGGGCGAAACTCGGCGGTGGACCTGATGGCGGGCACCAACCTCAATGAAGGTTCCTTTGCCGTGGAAATGCGTCCCGCATATCCCAGCGACCCGCCACGGCTGGAGGACCGGGTGGAACTGCTGCTGGCGGCTTGCTTCGCGGACCCCGCCACGGCAAGGGAGCACTACGCGGACGCACTTGCGGACGCCCTCGGAGAGCAACCCGGCGGGAAGCAGCTGCTCGAGTCGTGCCTGGCGGACCAGCTGTACCGGCAGCCAAGCAACCGGCTCCTGGACGCGCGGGCGTCGTCGTCCGGCAAAAATTTCAGCTACCTTTTTACCTGGCCCAGCCCGGCCCTGGACGGCAAGCTCGGAGCCTGCCATGCGCTGGAGATCCCGTTCGTGTTCCGGCAGCTGGACTGCCGCGAAGCACGGTTCCTGGTAGGGACGGAGGCTCCCGCGGAGCTGAGCGCGATGATGGGCGCCGCCTGGGCGGCGTTCGCCCGGGCCGGGGAGCCCGCCGCCGCCGGCCTTCCCCGCTGGCCGGCCTACTCAGCGCAGTCCCGCGAAACCATGGTTCTGGACGTCCGGCCGCGGATCGAGGCCGACCCGCGTTCCGCGCTGCGGACGTTCTGGGCAGCGCAGCCCGATGTGGCGATGGTCCGTCCAGCCTAGAGGAGGGTTTCGCCGATGTCCCGGCCGATCCGCCGCAGCAGCGCCGCCGAAAGTTCGGGGTCCCTGGACGAATCCAGGTCGGTGTATTCGGCAAGTGTGTAGACCATGGTCAGGGCCATGTCCTGCCAGCGCTCCCTGGGGAGGAGGGACCG
This sequence comes from Arthrobacter sp., assembly GCA_036566705.1. Classification (GTDB taxonomy): domain Bacteria; phylum Actinomycetota; class Actinomycetes; order Actinomycetales; family Micrococcaceae; genus Arthrobacter. The sequence goes on from DATCVX010000147.1 coordinate 33,748, forward strand.
GCCAGCGACGGCGATGATCGGCCGGGCGCCGGAGCGCCTGGCCACGGCGGCTGGAAGTTTCCCGGCGAGGGTCTGCTCGTCGATGCTGCCTTCGCCGGTGATGACGATGTCGCAATTGTCTTTGCGGGCGTCGAAGTCGAGCAGGTCCAGGAAGTAGTCGGCGCCGGCGACCTGCTTCGCGCCGAGCAGCAGGCAGGCGTAGCCGATGCCGCCGGCGCTTCCGGCCCCTTCGTGTTCGGCCAGTGCGGAGGCCTCGGCGAAGCCGCCTTCCGTCATTCTTGAAACGAGGTTCCCCAAGCCCCGGTCAAGGGCGGCAACGTCTTCCGGGGTGGCGCCTTTTTGGGGTCCGAAGACGGCCGGCGCCCCATATGCACCGCGGAGCGGGTTGTGCACATCGCTGGCGACGATCAGTTCCGTGCCCGCGAGCTCGGGAAGGTTGGCGCGGTGGACGGTGTGGATCCGGTCCAGGTTCCCGCCGTTGCCGTGGAGCTGGCGGCCCTCGGCGTCGCGGAAGCTATATCCCAGGGCGGTGAGCATGCCCATGCCGCCGTCGGTGCTGGCGCTGCCGCCAAGGGCCAGCACGATCCGTGCCGGGTTGAGGCACAGTGCGAACAGGACGGCTTCGCCGAAGCCGCGGCTGGACGAGGCCAGCGGTTCCAGCCCTCCGTCCGGCAGCAGCTCCAGGCCGCACGTGTTCGCCACCTCCACGACTGCCGTGACGCCGTCGAACGCGATGCCCGCCCGGACAGGCTCCCCGGTGGGTCCGGCAACGGTGTGCGTGCGCCGGGTGAAGCCGGAGGCGACGGCGGCATCCACGCTGCCGTCGCCTCCGTCCGCGAGGGGAAGGATCTCGCAGAGGACCGTCCCGGTTCCGGCTCGGGCGGCGGAGCGGAGCCCTGCTGCCAGTGCGTCCGCCACCTCGCCGGCGGTGAGGCTGCCTTTGAACTTGTCGGGCGCGATCAGGGCCCGGACGGTCTGCGGGGCGGTGGTGTTGGCCATGTCAGTTGGATTCCGAGTAGGCGGGGCGGCGGTCGGTGGAGGGGTGCTTGGGCGTGTGGTGGCCGTATTCGGCCAGGTCCTCGTCGATGTCGGCCACGTCGTCCAGGTGGATCGGGTCCTCGGTGGGCATGGGTTCCACGGTTTCGCCGTTGAAGACCCGGCGGGCGCGGTCGGCGTCCAGGGTGCGGTCCCACCAGGCGATGAAGAGGGTGGCCACCGCGTTGCCGGTGAAGTTCACCAGGGCCCGGCATTCGGACATGAACTTGTCGATGCCGAAGATGAGCATGATGCCGGCGGCCGGGATGGTGCCGATGGTGGTCAGGGTGGCGGTGAGGGCAATGAAGCCGCCGCCTGCCACTCCGGCTGCGCCCTTCGAGGTCAGCAGCATGACCGCGAGCAGGCCCAGCTGCTGGCCGATCGTCAGGTCAGTGTTGGTGGCCTGGGCGATGTAGAGGGCGGCGAGGGAGAGGTAGATCGCGGCGCCGTCGAGGTTGAAGCTGTAGCCGGTGGGGACAACCAGGCCCACGGTTTCCTTCTTGACGCCGGCGTGCTCAAGCTTGCGCATCAGGCCGGGCAGCGCGGGTTCCGCGGTGGAGGTGCCCAGGATGAGCATGTATTCCTCTTTGAGGTGCCGGATCATCTTGAAGATGTTCAGCTTCAGGAAGGCCATCACGGAGCCCAGGACCACCACTACGAAGAGGATGGAGGTGATGTAGAAGAGCGCGATGAGTCCGCCCATGCTGGTCAGCGAGGACACGCCGTATTTGCCGACGGCGTAGGCCATGGCGCCGAAGGCACCCAGCGGGGCGGCCTTCATGATGAAGCCCAGGATCTTGAACATCACGCCGGTGAGCCGCTGCACGCCGTCCAGGACGGGTGCGCCCACCTTGCCCATCGCGTTCAGGGCGATGCCGAAGACGACGGCGATGAAGATGATCTGCAGGATGTCGCCCTCAACGAAGGGCCCCACGATGCTGTTGGGGATGATGTGGGTGAGGAACTGCCACCACTCCTGGTGCTGGCCGGCGTCGATCAGCTTGGCGGCGGAGTCCGACGTTTTGATGGTGCTGGCGTCAGCGTTGACGCCGTCGCCCAGGCGGAAGATGTTGATGGCCACAAGGCCGAAGAGCATGGCGAAGATGGTGCCGACCTGGAAGTAGGTCAGGGCTTTCAGGCCCGTCATGCCGACCTTTTTCAGGTCCGCGACGCTGGCGATGCCGCCCACGATGGTGAGGAACACGATCGGGCCGATCAACATCTTCATGGAGTTCACGAAGGTGGTGCCGATGGGTTCCATGGCGATGCCGGCGGTCGGTGCGAGCCAGCCGACCAGGATGCCGATGACAATTGCGGTCAGTACCCAGAAGTAGAGCTGCCGGTACCAACGTGTTTTGCGGGCCGGCGCGTCAGCCGGACTGGCGGTGCTGATGTGATCCATGATTCCTACCTCGTTGTGGAAAGTCGCTGGAGCTTATAAGTAGAGGAGATGTCCGACGGCGGCTGGCCTGCCGCCGTCGGACGTTTTAGTACGTGCGGGCGAAGGGAGCCCGCGTTAGACCGTTGCCGGGGCGAGCGTGAGGGCCTTGATGATGGCCTCGGTGACGTCGTCCGTGTTGGCGTCGCCGCCGACGTCGCGGGTCAGGTGGCCCGCTCCGGTGGCAGCCTCGATGGCGGCCTCGACCTGGCGGGCTTCCTCGTGCAGGCCGAAGTGGTCCAGCATGAGGGCGGCACTGGCGATCGCGCCGATCGGGTTGCTGATGCCCTGGCCGGCGATGTCCGGGGCGGAGCCGTGGACCGGTTCGAACATGGACGGGAAGCGGCGTTCCGGGTTCAGGTTGGCGCTGGCGGCCAGGCCCAGGCTGCCGGCGAGCGCCGAGCCGAGGTCGGAGAGGATGTCGGCGTTCAGGTTGGACGCGACCACCACCGACAGGTCTTCGGGCTTGAGGATGAACTTCGCGCTCATCGCGTCCACCAGGACGCTTTCGGTCTGCACGTCCGGGTAGTCCAGGGCCACGCGGTTGAAGACTTCGTCCCAGAGGACCATGCCGTACTGCTGGGCGTTGGACTTGGTGACGGAGGAAACCTTTTTGACGGTGCGGGTCCGGGCGAGGTCGAAGGCGAAGCGCATGATGCGTTCGCAGCCCTTTTCGGTGAACAGCGCGGTCTGCAGGGCCACTTCGTTGCCGGGGCCGCGGCCGCTGAGGTTGCGTCCGCCGAGGCCGGCGTAT
>DATCVX010000148.1:0-3067 GCA_036566705.1 Arthrobacter sp.
CAACTTGCCCTGGCGGTGTTTGTACGAGAGCTCGTAGGCCGTTACGGGTGACACGTAGACCTGGTTTTCCAGCTTGACGATCGCATTCCTGGCCTTGGTGGAGAGGCGCTTTGGTTCGGAGATTGCCCAGATGAAGACATGAGTGTCCAGCAGCAGGCGCGTCACTCTTCGGTCCCCATCTCCTCGTCAGTCCAAGGCTCGTAGAACTCGTCGGGGATGTGGAGCGGGCCAAGGAATCCGAGCTCGCGTTTGTGTGGGGGCTCAATTTTCACCAGCCGGGCCACTGGCCGGCCAGCCTTCGCGATGACCACGTCTTCGCCGCGTTCGACGAGGTTCAGGAGTTCGGAGAGCCGGGTTTTTGCTTCCTGGACGTTGTACTGCCCCATGTTGACCAAGTCTAGTTGGTCAACCTCTGCGGTGTAAGGCTCAGCCCAGTATTCGTTCTCGCCGTAATTGTTCATGGCTCGACGCTATTCGGGCTCCGCGGCGGGCGCGCCGACTGAACCTCCCTATGTGGAAAAGTCCGGACAGATCAGGCAGCGGGCGCAGCGGGCGGGCAGCTCAGGCCCTGGCGATGACCTCGCCGTTCGGGATCAGGAACCAGCCGTCGTCGCTGGATCCCCAGCGGTGCCAGCCCGCGGAGATCCGCGCGAGGTCCGCGGCATTGGCGAAGCCGTACTCCAAAGCCTGCTCGGCGAAGGCGGAATGCAGCACGCGCTCTCCCCAGACGCGTGCCTGCCACCTCCGCTGCTGTCCGGTGGCGTAAAGCCAGTTGCTGCTGGTGGGCGCAACGTCGGTGAAACCCGCGGACTGTGCCCACGACACCAGGCGCCGGCCGGCGTCGGGCTCCGCCCCGTTGCGGCGGGCGATCCGCTGGTACAGGTCCATCCACTCGTCCAGTTCCGGGAAGGCGGGGTACCAGCTCATGCCGTGGAAGTCGGCGTCCCGCACTGCCACAATCCCGCCCGGCTTGGCCACCCGCCGCATCTCCCGGAGCGCCTCCACCGGGTCGGTGAGGTGCTGCAGCACCTGGTGGGCGTGGACGACGTCGAACGTTTCGTCCTCGAAATCGAGGTCGTAGATGTTCCCGGCCAGGAACTCCGCATTGTCCACACCGCGTTCGGCGGCGAGCGCCGAGGCCTGGGCGATGATGTCCGGCGACCGGTCAAGGCCGGTGACTTTCCCCGGTGCCACGAGCCCCGCGAAATCGCAGGTGATGCTCCCGGGCCCGCAGCCGACGTCGAGCACGGAGGTTCCGGGCGTGAGGTGCGGGAGAACGAAGGCCGCCGAATTCTCCGCGGTCCTGGAGGCATGGGCGCGGACCACCGACTCGTGGTGGCCGTGGGTGTACACATCGTCTCCAGGCTGCTGCGCACTCATAACCAAACGCTACCGCCGAGGTGCCTCGAATGGGAGGAACCGCCGTCGCGCGTTCCAGCCTAGGCTGGCGGCGCAGGCGCGGCAGGGCCGCCGTCGGACGCTTCCTGGCGGGCCGCGATGGTGGCCTCCACCATCGCGGTCATAAAACGGGTCACAAGCTCGAGTTCATCGGGGGAGAACGCGGCCATGGCCGTGCCCATGTGGCGCGACAGCGGCATAAACATGGCTCCGCCGTCCTGGAACGCCTTGGGCGTCATGCGGAGCTGGACCTGCCGCCGGTCCGAGCCAAGCCGCTCGCGCACCACGTGCCCGGACTGGTCCAGCCGGTCGATAAGGGCGGTGGTTGCCGGCGAGCTGAGGTGGAGTTCCTTGCGCAGGATGCCGGGCGTGACCACCGTGCCCTTGGCCGTGTGGCGCATGATCACGGCGAGGGCGTTGAGGTCCGTGCGGTGCATGTCGTTCCGGCCGCCCGCGGTATCCACGTAGCGGTTGGCCTCAAGAGTGAAGTCCTGGAGCAGTCGGACCAGGGACTGCGGCGCGGAGTTGGCAGGACGGACGAACGCTTCCTCTGTCACGTCCGCCTCCTCTACTCGCTTGCGTGGGTGCCCTGACGGATATTACTCCAGCAATGCCGGCCGGGCGGACTTTCGCAACCGGGGTCACCCCTGCTATTTATCTCCATAGTGGAGATACTCTATGATGGAAACAATTGTACCGCTTCCGTTCCCGAGCCCAGAAGGAATCATGAAATCCAGTCCCCAACACAGCGCGAGGGTCCCGTTCTGGCTGCGCTGGCTCACTCCCGTATTGCTGGTGCTCACGTGGCTGGCTGTCGCCGGGGTGGGCGGACCAACCTTCGGCCGGCTCGATGAGGTCTCCTCCAATGACCAGGCCTCCTTCCTCCCGGCCGGCGCCGAGGCCACTGCAGCGCAGGACTGGCAGGCGAAGTTCCGCGATTCAGACGAGATCCCGGCAGTCATCGTGATAGAGAGCGGGGCCGCCATCAGCCCCGCCGAACTTGGTGAACTGGCATCCCTGAAATCCGGCCTGGAGGCGCTGGAACTGGGCAGCGCCGTGATCGGCCCCATCCCGTCCGACGACGGCAAGGCCGTGCAGTTCATCGCCCCGATCGGGTCGTCCGGGGAAACCAAGGAGTCAGTCCAGGAACTGCGGACCTTCCTCGCGGAGGCCGCGCCCGAGGGCATGCAGACCTTCGTGACGGGACCCGCCGGACTGACGGCCGACCTGGTCAGCGCCTTCGCGGGCATCGACGGCATCCTCCTGCTGGTGGCCCTGGGCGCAGTGTTTGTCATCCTCCTGATCGTCTACCGGTCACTGCTCCTGCCCATCGCCGTCCTGCTGACCTCGGTCTTCGCACTGTGCGCGGCCATCCTCCTGGTGTTTGGCATGGCCAAGCTCGGCTGGATCCAGCTCAACGGCCAAAGCCAAGGCATCCTGTCCATCCTGGTGATCGGCGCGGCCACGGATTACGCCCTGCTCTACGTGGCACGGTTCCGCGAGGCGCTGACCCACACCACCAACCGGACAGCCGCCGTACTGACGGCGTGGAAGGCCTCGTTCGAACCGATCCTGGCCTCCGGTGCCACTGTCATCATCGCCCTGTTGTGCCTGCTTTTCTCTGACTTGAATTCGAACAAGGCGCTCGGTCCGGTAGCGGCCGCCGGCA
>DATCVX010000149.1:0-10780 GCA_036566705.1 Arthrobacter sp.
TCGGCGTCGAGCGAGCTGAACACCTCAAACTTCTCCGGCTGGCCGGGTTGCCCGGGCGGCGGCACCACCAGCGGCCAGCCCATGCCGCACACCACCAAGGCGGCTGCATCGCCGGGATGCCGGACGGCCCACCGAAGGGCAGTCATGCCGCCCATGGACTGCCCCACGATGACCGGGCTCTCCAGGCCGAGGGAACCGATGAAGTGCTCCAGCTCTGCCGCCCGGTCAACCAGCGGTCCTTGCCGCGGCGAGTTCGAGGACCAGCCGTGGTCATAGGTGTCGTACGAGAGCACCCGAAAGTCCTGCTCCAGCTCCGCGATGATCGGTTCCCAGCACGCCGCCGCGGAGGCATGGCCGTGCAGCAGCACCACCGGCTGGCCGTGGCCCGAGTCGGTGTAGTGGATGTCGTTGCCGAGCACGTCAAGCCATGGCATGGGGACGCTTCCCTCCGGGCATCGGGCCGCCGGTCGGCCCTCCGCCCACCAGCGTTCCAGAACCCGGTCCGCGTGTCATCCGGCGTCCAGACTCGCGGGCCGAACGGGCCGGTGCAACCGAGCGGGGCAGTTAGCTTCGTGCCTGCTCCTGGCCGAGCGACCAGTTCCGGATCTCCTCCGGGTCCTCCCCGTGCGCGCGGGTGTGTTCCCGAGCTTCAATCCTGCGGTCCTGGAGCGTCTGGCGCAGCAGGGAATGCTTCTCGGCCAGGCCGGGGACCCGGTCGATCGCGTCGATGGCCAGTTGGAAGCGGTCGATCCCGTTGAGCATGGCCATGTCAAAGGGCGTGGTGGTGGTCCCCTCCTCCTTGTAGCCGCGCACGTGCAGGCCCTCCTGGTTGGTCCGGCGATAGGCCAGCCGGTGGATCAGCGACGGATAGCCGTGGTACGCGAAGATGATCGGCTTGTCCGGCGTGAAAATTCCGTCGAAGTCCGACGCCGGGAGGCCGTGCGGGTGCTCACTCACGTCCTGGAGCCGCATCAGGTCCACCACGTTGACCACCCGGACCTTCAGCCCCGGGGCACCATTCTTCAGGAGCTCGGCAGCAGCGACCGTTTCCACCGTGGGCACGTCCCCGGCGCACGCCAGGACAACGTCCGGCTCCTCCCCCGCCACCTCCGAACCTGCAAAACCCCAGATGCCCAGTCCCCGCTGGCAGTGGTGCTCGGCGTCGGCCGGCCCCAGCCACGTGGGCGACGGCTGCTTGCCGCTGACCACAATGTTCACGTAGTCCGTGGACTCCAGGCAGTGTTCCATCACGGACAGCAGGGTGTTGGCGTCCGGAGGCAGGTAGACCCGGATGACCTCGGCCTTTTTGTTCGCCGCGTGGTCAATGAAGCCCGGATCCTGGTGCGAGAAGCCGTTGTGGTCCTGCTGCCAGACATGTGAGGACAACAGGTAATTGAGCGAAGCCACGGGCTGGCGCCACGGGAGCTTACGGTGCACCTTCAGCCATTTGGCGTGCTGGTTGAACATCGAATCGATAATGTGGATGAAGGCCTCATAGCAGTTGAACACTCCGTGCCGTCCGGTCAGGAGGTAGCCTTCCAGCCAGCCCTGGCACAGGTGCTCGCTGAGCACCTCCAGAACCCGGCCCGACCGCGCAAGGTGCTCGTCGGCGTCGTCAATCCGGTACTGCCACACCTTGTCGGTGACTTCGTAGACATTCTGCAGGCGGTTGGATGCCGTCTCGTCCGGTCCGAAGAGGCGGAAGTTCTCCATGTTCAGTGAGACCACATCCCGCATCCACGAACCCAGCGTGATCATAGGGCTGATCCGCTCGGTGCCGGGCTCCGGCACGTCCACGGCGTGCGCCTCATAAGCCGGCAATTCCAGTGCATGGCGCAACAGGCCGCCGTTGGCGTGCGGGGTCGCGCTCATCCGGAAATCACCGGTGGGGGCTATCTCGGCGATGCCGGGCCGGAGCCTGCCATCGCCGTCAAACAGCTCATCCGGACGGTAGGACTGCAGCCACTCCTCAAGAAGTTTCAGGTGTCCGGGGTTGGTGCGGACCTCGGACAGCGGCACCTGGTGGCTCCGCCAGGTGCCCTCCACCTGCAGGCCGTCCACGGTCTTCGGGCCGGTCCAGCCCTTCGGCGAGCGCAGCACGATCATGGGCCAGCGGGCTGCCCCTTCGTCACCTGCGGCGTCCGCATCGCTTCCCCGGCGGGTGTCCTGGATGGCGCGGATCCCCGCCAGGCAGTCCTCCAGGGCGGCGGCGAAGTCCCGGTGTGCCTGGGCGGTGTTGTCCGGGTCGGCGACGGTGACAAAATGCGGTTCGTGGCCGTAGCCGCGCAGCAGCTGTTCCAGCTGGGCTTCCGGCATCCGGGCGAGGATAGTGGGGTTGGCGATCTTGTAGCCGTTTAGGTGCAGGATGGGCAGCACGGCCCCGTCCGCGGCAGGATCCAGGAAGTTGTGCGAATGCCAACTCGCCGCCAGCGGCCCGGTTTCGGCCTCGCCGTCACCGATCACGACGGCGGTGACCAGCTGGGGATTGTCGAACACCGACCCGTAGGCGTGCGCCAGCGCGTACCCGAGTTCGCCGCCCTCGCTGATGGATCCCGGCGTTTCGGGTGCTGCGTGGCTGGGGATGCCGCCCGGGTAGGAAAACTGCCGGAACAGCTCAGCCATGCCTGCCTCGTCGTTGCCCACGTGCCCGTAGATCTCGGAGTAGGTGCCCTCCAGCCAGGCGTTGGCCACCACCGCAGGCCCGCCGTGTCCTGGCCCGGCCACAAACAGCATCTCGTGGGAGTCCCGGCGGATCAGCCGGTTCAGGTGCGCGTAGACGAAGTTCAGGCCCGGTGTGGTGCCCCAGTGGCCCAGCAGGCGGGACTTGGTGTCCTCGGCTGCGAGCGGTTTCCGGAGCAGCGGGTTGGAGCGCAGGTAGATCTGGCCCACGGATAGGTAGTTCGCGGCCCTCCACCAGCGGTCCACGAGTTCAAGTTCGTCCTGCGCCAAGTTGCCGGCCATAGCCATCCTTACGTCGCACCGCCGCCGCTGCGGCCGTCGCTCCATCCGAACAGAAGACGGCCGCACTGGCAACCTCTGCGTTCCGCTGCCAACGTGTCCGCCGCCTCCGATGGGCTGCCCTGCCCATCGCAGCACAGCCACGGCAACCGGTAAGTTCTTAGGGTCGGTTCGTAACAGGCAGAGGGGGCAGTGTGGCTGACAGCGGGACAACATGGCTGGCACGCCGGGCGGAGAGGCTCTATGGAGACAGGCTGGGGCGGCTGCGGCACAGCGAGCTTTCGTCGCATATCGCCTGGAAGTGGCTTCCTGTCCTCGTGGTGGTCGGGTTTGTTTATGGCACCATCTTCCAATTCACCGGACGGCCCTCATCCCAGCGGGACCCGGCGTTGTTTTCAGACATCCCGCTCTTCCTGTCGACGAGCATCCTGACCGGGCTGGTCCTGTGGTCCCTGACCCTGTTCTGGAGCTTCCGCCGTGTCCTGGTGTTCGACCGCGGCCTGCTGTACGGGTACGCGCAGAAACATACTGCCCGGGCGATCTTCTGGCAGGATATGGACCCGGCGTCGCTGCGGACCGTCGAGGCTCCTGCCGGAGTCGCGGCGGACAGCCTGCTCAAGACCCTGGACAAAAGCGGCAAGACCTCGTTAGGGGTGCGGGGACGATATGCCGCGGTATTCCGGGGCGTACCCACGGCACTCGCGGACAGCGCAAGTGATGGTGCCGCGGCGGTAACGAAGCCCGTCTTCTTCACCTTCAGCATGGCCGGGTCCCCGGACCGGCTGGTTACCGGGATCCAGCAGGCCATGGCGGAATCCGGCGTTCACGGGGCAGGATCTGCCGGGCCGCAGGCCCTGCCGCCCGTTCAAATCAGCTCTGCCACGAGGCTTGAGCAGGCCTGAATCGGGGCACTTCCGTGATGCGTACCACCGGGTAGGGTGTACCCAGAATGTTCACGCTGACCATCAATCAAACGGACAGCCGGCGCGATGGTGACCGGGTGCCGCAGTTACTCAAGGACCTGCGGCATATCCCCGCGCGCCTGGACTTCGACCGCTCGGTGGAAGACGAAGTGCAGGGCATCGTAGATTGTCCGCACCAGGCGGTGGAGGCTGCGCTGATCGCACTGCGCTCCGGGTCCTGGTACGTGGGCATTGGCGTGGGTCCCGTGAATGAGCCGCTGCCGAACCTGATCAAGGACGCGTCCGGGCACGGGCTGGTCTACGCCCGCCGTGCCGTGGACCGGCTGCGGAACGGCAAGGACCGGGTCCCGGTGGCCGTGGAGGGACCGCTGGCCGACGTGGCATACGAGGCCGAGGCGGTGCTGCGGATCCTGGGCCATATTGTGCGGGAGAGGTCCGGCGCTGAATGGCGCGTCCTGGACCTCATGACCCCCGGCGTCCGCGGGCAGCAGAAGGCGGTGGCACAGGAACTGGGCATCTCCACCCAGGCCGTGAGCAAGGCGGTGGCCCGGTCGCAGTGGGCGGAGGAACACGCCGCCCGCCCTGCCGCCGCACGGCTGCTTTCCCTTATCCTCGAGGTGCGCTGAACGCAGGGCCGATACCGCCCCGCCGCCGCTGCCGCTGTTGCAAAGCACCGATGATCGCCCCCATTGCCGTGAACGCCACGACGTTGTAGCTGGCGTTGATGGCGAACAGCGTCAGGCTGCGGCGTTCAAACAGGTAGTTGAAGCCCGGCACACGAGCAGTCTACGGCGGGCCGGCGTTCCATAACGGCGCGTTCTTGAACACCTGTGACGGGTGCGGGCGCCGCATTTTCCGGAGCCTGCCCCACGTCGGGGAGAATGGAGGGCATGACCCTCACAACCTTCGCCCTCATCCGCCATGGCCAGACAGACTGGAATGCGCAGCGCAGGCTGCAGGGTGCCACCGATATTCCGCTGAACGACGTCGGCCGCGGCCAGGCGCGCGACGCCGTCGCCGTGGTGTCCTCTTATGAATGGGACACGATTGTCTCCTCGCCGCTGAGCCGTGCCGCGGAGACCGCAGATCTGATTGCCGCCGGACTCGGGCTGAGCGTTGCCCGCCGCATTCCGGAGCTCAGCGAGCGCAGCTTCGGGCCCGCGGAGGGTCTGCAGGCGGGCCCCGAACTGGACGCCCTGCGCATTCCCGGCGGTTTCCGCGGCGCCGAGAGCGAGGACGAGGCAGCAGCCCGCGGGTTGGGCGCGCTGGAAGCGCTGGCCGGGGAGTTCCCTGGACGCCGTGTCCTGGTGGTTGCCCACGGCACGCTCCTGCGCGTGAGCCTCGGGCGCGCCATCGGCCGCACGCTGCAGAGCATCGACAACGCTGCCCTCAACCTCGCCCGCCACCACGCCGTTGACGGCTGGCAGCTCGAATACTTCAACGGCGAGCCGGTCATGGAGACCGCCGACGCCTAACCGGCCTTCGGTTCTTTTCGATCCGGTCCCCGGCCGGCGTGCGGCTATGCTGGGGAAAAACCGGCCGCAGCACGGCACGGCATGGCGGCAAGGACCAGCGACGCTGGTCGCGGAAGGACAACCGAATGGCGCGAGCGACAGTCCAGGACGTCGCTAAGACGGCAGGAGTGTCAGTCGGGACGGTGTCACGTGTCCTGAACAAAAGCCCGGCCGTCAGCGAGTCCAGCAAGGAAAAGGTCACAGCGGCCATCCGCCAGCTCAATTACCGGCCCCTCGCCTCCGCCCGCGACCTGCGCCGGGACCGGACCATGCGCATCCTGGCCCTCGCCAAGAACCTGAACTCGCCCATCATCAGTGAAGCCTTCCGGGGCGTCGGCGACGCCGCGGCATCATCGGGCTACGTCAGCCTCATCGCCCCGACGGCCGGGGACCTGGAACGGGAACAGCAACTGGTGGACATGCTGCGCAACGGATCCGTGGACGGACTGATCATGTTTTCGCCAACGATGCCGGATGAGGACGTCGACGAAATGGCAGAGCAGCTCAGCGTTGTCCAGGTCTGCGAGATTGCCGATTCCGAGGCGGCATTCGGCGTTTCCATCGACGACAGGCAGGCCGCCTTCGACATTACGCGGCACCTCATTGAGACGGGCGGCCGACGTTTGGCGATGATCGGCAACAGGGCGGCCCGCTCCGGCCGGCTGCGCGAGGAAGGCTTTCGCCAGGCGGCCGCCGAAGCGGGCATGTCGCCGGACCAGATGCTGTTCGTGGAGGGCGAGTTCGACTTCCACACCGGGCGCCGCCTCACCAGGAAACTGCTGACGGCAGATCCCCTCCCCGACGCCGTGTTCTGCGGCAGTGATACCGTCGCCGCCGGCTGTGTCCGGGAAATCACCGACGCCGGTCTGCGGGTGCCCGACGACATCGCTGTGGCGGGCTTTGACGACTCAGTGCAGGCGGAAATGTGCGTGCCCGAGCTGACTACGATCAGGCAGCCGGCGTATGACATGGGGCGGCTGGCCTTCGAGGAGCTCCTCGCACGGATGACGGTGCCCGGTCCGCACCGCCGCGGCCGGACCTTCCTCCCCCATGAACTCGTGGTGCGGGCCTCGACGAGGACCTAAGACAGGGGTTGACACCCTGGCGTGGCGACTGTCACACTTCTTTGGAATCGATTCCAAATATTCGTGCGGAGCACTTTTGCTTCAATTTGGAATCGATTCCAATTGAATCCCAGCAGAACTCGAAAAGACGCCGGCAAGGCAAAGGAGCCACTTGTGGACTTGATTCGACTGACTTCCCCACGACCCGCTGTTATCGCGGCTGCGGCCCTGGCCGCCGGCCTGCTGTTGACCGGATGCGGTGGCGGAGCGGCACCCCAGGGTGCCGAAAAAGCGGCCTCCGCCGATCCGGCGTCGGCAGCGAACGCCAGCGGCAGCATCAACGTCTGCGGCGGCAAGGACGCCTCCGGCATCTACAAGGGCACGGCCGATGCGTTCACCAAGGCGAACGGCAAGGTCACCGCCAAGTACACCGAGATCGGGGCAACCACCGACGAGGCCCGCACGCAGGCCGTGCAGCGGCTCGAGGGCAAGTCCACCGAATGCGATATCTTCCTCACCGACGTCATCTGGACCTCCGAATTCGCCTCCCAGGGCTGGCTCCTGGACCAGACCAGGCTCGTCGAGGCCAACAAGGACCGGCTCATCCCCTCCACCGTGGAGACCGCAAAGTACGAGGACAAATACTGGGCTTCGCCGTTCTTCACCAACGCTGGGCTCGTGTACTACCAGAAGGACAAGGTGGCCAAGCCGGAGACCTGGCAGCAGCTCTACGCTGAAGCAGCGAAGGCCCCGGGCAACAGCTTTGTCTACCAGGGCAAGCAGTACGAAGGCCTCACCGTCAACTTCCTCGAGATGCTCTACAGCGCCGGCGGCGAGGTGCTGGACGCCCAGGGCGAGGTAGCCATCGACTCACCGGAGACCCGTGAGGTGCTCGACTTCATGACCAAAGGCCTCAAGGACGGCTCGGCGGAGCGTGCGGTTTTGACCTACAACGAGGACCCGGCCCGGCTGGCCTATGAGTCGGGCAACTATGGCTACCAGCGCAACTGGCCGCACGTCTACCGCCTGCTGAACGCCACCCCGCTGGCCGGCAGCTTCGGCGTGGCTCCCCTTCCGGCATGGGAAGGCGGCAAGGCCTCCGGCGTCCTGGGCGGCTGGAACCTGGCCATCTCAGCGCACTCGACGAACCAGGCCGGGGCTGTGGCCTTCATTGACTTCGCCACCACTCCGGACTGGCAGAAGCACGTGGCCATGGACTTCTCGCAGGCCCCGGTCAATGAGGCCGCCTACTCCGACGCCGCCGTCCTGGCGAAGATGCCGTTCGCCACCGAACTGCTCGCCTCCGTCAAGGGCGCCAAGCCGCGCCCGATCTCCCCCGTCTACCCGCAGATCTCGCAGGCGATCTACAAAAACGTCTACGCCGTCCTCTCCGGCACCGCCTCCACCGAGGACGCCGTGAAGACGATGGCCGAAGAGATCAAGACCGCAAAGGCAAGCTTCTGACCATGGCAACCAAGTCCCTCTCCCCCGGCGGCGGGGTGAACAGCCGGGGCGTGAACGTCCGTGACCGGGCGGAGCGGCGGCTGGCGATCCGGATGACCGCTCCGTCCCTGGTCCTCATGGCCCTCGTCGCGGCGGTACCCATCGGGTACGCGCTCTGGCTGTCCCTGAACCAGTACAGCGTCCGCACCGCCGGCCTGTCCCGGTTCGTCGGCCTGGAAAACTACATCACGGCCCTCAGCGGGCCCCACTGGTGGGCGGCGTTCGGCCAGACGTTCCTCTTCGCAGGACTCTCGGTCTCGCTCGAGCTGGTGCTCGGCACGGCCATGGCGCTGCTGCTCAACCTGGCCTTCAAGGGCCGCTCCCTCCTGCGCACCGTGGTCCTGCTGCCCTACGCGGTGGTGACCGTGGTCAGCGCCATCACCTGGGAAACGATGTTCCAGCCCAACCTTGGCCTGGTCACCAACGTGCTCTCGACGCTTGGCCTGCCCGGCGGCGATGTCGTCTGGCTCGGCGAGCACGGCTACGCAATGGCCGTGATCGTCCTGGCCGACGTCTGGAAAACGACGCCCTTCGCGGCACTCATCATCCTGGCCGGCCTGCAGGTCATCTCGGCCGAGACCTACGAGGCTGCAGAACTCGACGGCGCCAGCAAATGGCAGACATTCGTAAATATCACCCTGCCGCTCCTGCGTCCGGCAATCGTCCTCGCGGCGATCTTCCGCACTATGGATGCCCTCCGCGTCTTCGACCTGCCGTTTGTGCTCACCCGCGGCGCCAACGGCACCGAGTCCATGTCGATGCTGGCCTACACCCAGCTGCGTGAGAACCGCCTGGTGGGCGAGGGATCGGCGCTGTCCATCCTGACCTTCCTCACCGTCATGGCCGTTTCGGTGGTCTACATCCGCTTCGCCGGGGGCAACATCCGTGAAGTCGCCAAGGAGGAAGAATGAGCACCCTGACTGCACAGCGCACGACGGCGGCCCCCGCCACCCGTGGCAAGTCACCCAAGCGCCGGTCACCAAGGCGCAGGCTCCGGGGTGAGGCGAAGCTGCACCCCATTGTGTGGGTCTTCGTCTTTGCCGTGATGGGCTTCTCGCTCATACCGTTCTACTGGCTGGTCAACACGTCCCTGAAGAAGGGCGTGAGCCTGTCCAAGGGCGAACTGTTCCCGAGCCAGCCCACGTTCGAGAACTACCTCGCGGTGTTCCAGAACCCCGAGTTCCTCCTGGCCCTGCGCAACTCGGTGATCATCGCCGTCGTCACCACCACCGTGGCGCTGGTGTTCGCCTCCTTCGCCGCCTATGCCCTGGCCAGGCTCAGGATGCGCCGCAAAGCCCTGATCCTGACCCTGATCCTCTCGGTCACCACTTTCCCGGCCATCGCCATCGCGGCCCCGATGTTCTCGATCTGGCGCGAAATCGGCCTGTACGACACGCTGCTGGGCCTCATCATCCCGAAGCTGACCTTTGCGTTGCCGCTGGCGATCTACACGCTGACGTCCTTCTTCAAGGAGATCCCGCGTGAGCTGGAGGAATCGGCGTACATGGACGGGGCCACGCCGTTCACCGCCTTCCGGAAGGTCATCCTGCCGCTGGCTGTTCCGGGTCTTGCCACCACGGCGATCCTCGTGTTCATCTCGGTGTGGAACGAATTCCTGCTTGCCGTCACCCTCACCACCTCCCCCGAGGCCCGTCCGGTCCCGGTGGCGATCGCGTTCTTCAGCGGAACCAGCGAGTTTGACCAGCCTCTGGGCACCATCAGTGCCGCGTCGGTGATCATCACGGTCCCGCTGGTCATCCTCGTCCTGGTGTGCCAGAAGCGCATCGTTTCCGGCATGACCGCCGGCGCCGTCAAGGGCTAGACCTAACCCATCACGTCCGCAACAACCCAAGAGCAACAACAGAAGAAAAGGAAACATCCGTGAGCAACGAGCAGTCCCCGGGACAGCAGGCCGCTTCCCTGAAGGAACCACAAGCCGGAGAACTGAGGGTGGGCGTCGTCGGCATTGGCTGGGCGGGACAGCAGCACCTGAAGGCCTACGATTCCCTGGAAGGCGTCCGCATCGTGTCGCTGGCAGGGATGGAACAGGAGCTCCGCGAGTCCCTGCAGGCCGAATACTCGATCCCGAACGCCTTCGCCGGCTGGGAAGAGATGCTGGAGCATGGCGGCCTGGACGCGATCAGCGTGGCAGTGCCCACTTTCCTGCATGCGCCCATCGCCATCGCCGCCTTGGAACGCGGCCTGCATGTGCTGAGCGAGAAGCCGATCGCGCGCAACGCCGTCGAAGGCCAGGCCATGGTGGACGCCGCCCGATCGGCCGGGCGCGTCCTGGACATCGCGTTCAACCACCGCCGCCGCGGCGACATCCAGGCGCTCAAGGAAGTGATCGACGGCGGCGGCGTGGGCCGCCCGTACTACGCCAAGGCTTCCTGGCTGCGCCGCTCCGGCATCCCGATGCTGGGGAGCTGGTTCACCAACCCCGAACTCGCAGGCGGCGGGCCGCTTGCCGACATCGGCGTCCATGCCCTCGACTACGCCCTGCACCTCCTCGGCGAACCAAAGGTCGTGGCAGTGTCCGCCACCACGCATTCAGAACTGGGCCCCCGCGGCCGCGGCGGCAACGACCGCTACACCGCGATGGCCACCAGCCACGCGTTCGAGGTCGAAGACTTCGCGTCCGCGTTCCTGCGCCTTGAAGGCGGCGCCACGCTGCTGATCGAGGCCGGCTGGGCGACCTACCGGGAGACGGACGACCTGCTGGACTTTACGGTCTACGGGACCGACGGCGGAGCCGAGCTGAAAGTGCAGGGCGCTCCTTTTGCCCCCGTTGGCCAGCTGAGGGTGTTCACGGAAAAAG
>DATCVX010000150.1:0-1762 GCA_036566705.1 Arthrobacter sp.
GTGGACGTCATCGCGGTAGTGGACGACGGCGGCGGCGACCCTCTGGTGGAGCACCTCAAGGGGGTGGGGTAGATGGCTTTGGGCCGGACCTACTCGGTTGCCCTCGTGGGGCTGAACGGGTACATCGTTGAGGTCGAGGCGGACATCGGCCAGACCCTTCCGGCATTCGTCCTCCTGGGCTTGCCCGATGCTGCCCTCAACGAAGCGAAGGAGCGCATACGTTCGGCAGCCAAGAACTCCGGAATTCCGCTGAGCCGGAGGAAGATCACCGCCAACCTGATTCCTGCCTCGCTTCCCAAGCGCGGTTCCGGATTCGACCTCGCCGTCACCATGGCGGTCCTGCGGGCCGCGAATGACATCAAACCCACCGAGCGCACGGTCTTCATCGCCGAGCTGGGGCTGGATGGCCGGCTGCGGCCCGTGCGGGGCATTCTCCCGGCAGTGATGGCTGCCGTGCAGGCAGGGTACCCGGACCTCGTTGTGGCACAGGCAAACCTGGCCGAGGCGGCACTGGTGCCCGGCGCCAACGTCAGGGGCTACCGGACACTTGCCAGGCTCGCCCTGGACTTTGGCGCCGATCCGCAGGAACTGGCCCTGGACTTCGAACCCGAGGACGAGTCTGACGCGAACGCAGCAGAGACGGGCCACGAAACCGTACCCGACATGGCCGACGTATCAGGCCAGGGTGACGCGCGGAGGGCCCTTGAAGTGGCGGCCGCCGGCGCGCACCATCTGTTGCTCACCGGACCTCCGGGGGCCGGGAAGACGATGCTGGCTGAACGGCTGCCCGGCCTGCTGCCGGACCTTGCGGACAATGAGGCCATGGAAGTCACCGCGATCCATTCGCTCTGCGGCCTTCCCTCCACGGCAGTTCAGCTCCTGCGCAGGCCGCCCTTTGAAAACCCCCATCATTCCGCCACCGCGGCCGCAATCATCGGAGGCGGCTCAGGTCTGCCCCGCCCCGGAGCCGCGTCGCGGGCCCACCGCGGTGTGCTGTTCCTGGACGAGGCGCCCGAATACGAACGCCGGGTCCTGGACGCCCTTCGCCAGCCGCTGGAGAGCGGCGAACTGGTGATCCACCGCTCGGCCGGCACGGCAGCATATCCGGCCAGGTTCCAGCTGGTCCTTGCCGCGAACCCGTGCCCGTGCGGCAAGGCGTCCGGAAAGGGCCTGGACTGCACCTGCACTCCCATGATGCGTCGCCGTTACCTCGCCAGGATGTCCGGGCCCCTCCTGGACCGCGTGGACATCCAGCTGCAGGTGGAGCGTGTGTCCCTGGCGGACTTCGGCCAGGCCGGTCTGGAAGAGGACACGGCCGCGGTGGCGCAGCGTGTGCGTGCGGCCCGCCGCCGGCAGTCGGAGCGGCTGCACCCCCTGGGGCTTGAAACCAATTCACAGGTTCCCGGCCGGATCCTGCGTGGCGAACTCCGGCTCCCGGCGTCCTCGACGCGCATCCTTGACCACTCCCTGGAGCGCGGAGTCCTGACGGCCAGGGGCTACGACAGGGTATTGCGGCTCGCCTGGACCCTCGCCGACCTTGCACACCGGGACATGCCTGATCCCAACGACATTGGACAGGCCCTCGGCCTCCGGCAGGCCGCGTCGGCCGCGGCGTAAGGAGCCACACACATGGACAACGAACGGATAGCCCGTGCCTCATTGTCGCGGCTGATGGAGCCGCAGGACGCGGCAGGGCTCGCCCTGGTCAAAGCCGCAGGAGCAGGCGACGCCCTGCGGATTGCAACCGGCCAGCTGCACGCCG
>DATCVX010000151.1:0-2443 GCA_036566705.1 Arthrobacter sp.
CAACGCCGGCCTGTACTCCACCGGCCGGATCCTGCGCTCCATGTCCGTGAACGGCTCCGCCCCCAAATTCGCCTCCCGCATGAACAAAGCCGGCGTCCCCTACGGCGGCATCGCCATCACCGCCGGCGTCTCCCTCCTCGGTGTCCCGCTGAACTACCTCGTCCCCGCCCAGGCCTTCGAAATCGTCCTGAACATCGCCTCCGTCGGCATCATCATGACCTGGGCCACCATCGTGATCTGCCAGATCCAGCTCAAACGCTGGGCCGACAAAGGCTGGCTCACCCGCCCCTCCTTCCGCATGTTCGGCGCCCCCTACACCGGCTACCTCTCCCTGCTCTTCCTCGCCAGCGTCCTGATCATGGTGTTCATCGACTCACCCCTGACCATGCTCGTCACCGCCATCGCCTCCGCCCTCATGGTCGCCGGCTGGTACGCCTGCCGCCAACGCATCCGCGACATCGCCGAAACCCGCGAAGGCTTCACCGGCACCGCCCCCGTCATCGCCAACCCACCCGCGGAAACCTTCAAGAAGTAGCGCCGCACCGGCGCAAACGCTGTAACTTACGACGGCGGCACCTTGGGTTCTGTGCACACGGAACCCAAGGTGCCGCCGTCGTGCGTTTCCTGTAATGCAACGCTCCCGCAACCCTTCGCCGCGGGCGGATCGCCTATGCTCAGCAGAGCGCTTCATCACGCGGCTCGGTGAAAGTTCAACGAGCAGTTCAACGACGAACCACCCGGGAGACACGGCATGACCAACTGGCGGATCAGGGATTTCCACTCGGCGGACCTGGACGGGATCCTGCATCTCTGGGAATCCCTCAAGGCCACGAACGTGGAGCCCGTCTATGCACTCTCCGAGGTCCTGGCGTCGTGCGAAAAGGACCACGCGGTGGTGGCGGTCCAGGGCGAGATGGTGGTGGGCGCCGCCGTCGGCCGCGCGGCACACGACCAGGGCTGGATTGTTTTCCTGGCCACGCTGCCTGAGTACCGGGGCCGGGGGATCGGCACGTCGCTGCTC
Organism: Arthrobacter sp.; assembly: GCA_036566705.1. GTDB lineage: Bacteria > Actinomycetota > Actinomycetes > Actinomycetales > Micrococcaceae > Arthrobacter. The sequence goes on from DATCVX010000151.1 coordinate 1,022, forward strand.
GCCGCCGTCGAAAACCGGATGGCCCCGCACGGGCTCAATAAACTGTCCGCACTGATGCCGGAGTCCGAAACCCGGGTAGAGGCGTTCCTCAGCCGCGGCTTCGCGTTGAAGAAGAACCTGCGTTACTTCGAGCGGACCATTCCCGTGCAGCGCCAGGAACTGGGGGCCCTGGGCCAGCTCGGCGGCCGCATCCTGGCCCGGGACCTGTGGGAGAACGTTGCCGGGATGCGGAACGAGAAGGAGCTGCTGGAGCGGCGGCTGGTGCTTCCCCTGGCCGAGGCCGACCTCGCGGATGAATACGGTGTGGTGCCGCCGCGCGCAGTTGTTCTTTTTGGTCCTCCCGGAACGGGCAAGACCACGTTTGCGAAGGCGATCGCGTCCCGGCTGGAGTGGCCGTTCGTGGAGGTTTTCCCGTCCCGGCTGGCCTCAGACCCCAAGGGCCTCGCCGGTGCGCTGCGCGAGACATTCCTGGAGATCGCCGAGCTGGAGCACGCCGTGGTGTTCATCGACGAGGTGGAGGAGATCGCTTCGCAGCGGTCGGGCGAGCCGCCGTCGCCCCTGCAGGGCGTGACGAACGAGCTGCTGAAGATCATTCCGGCGTTCCGCGAGCAGCCCGGCCGTCTGCTGGTGTGTGCCACCAACTTCATCCGCGCCCTGGACACGGCGTTCCTGCGCCACGGCCGGTTCGACTACGTCATTCCCATCGGCCTGCCGGACCGCCAGGCCCGCGAAGCCATGTGGCAGCGCTTCATCCCGGCCACCGTGGTGGACGATGTGGACGTGGAGCTCCTGGTGGAACGGACCGAGGGCTTCTCCCCCGCGGACATTGAGTACGCGGCCCGCAGCGCCTCCCAGCGTGCGCTCGAAAAGGCAGTGTACGACGACGGCGGCGCGGCTTCCGGAGGCAGCGTTTCCCTCCGCGAGGCTGTCCGGAAGGGGCCCTCCACCCAGGACTACCTCGACGCCATCGGGGAAACCAGGACCACCGTCAGCCAGGAGGTCCACCAGCAGTTCCTCGAGGACATCGACGCGCTGGGCCGGGTCTAGGCCTCCGCCCAAGCGCCGGACGCGACTCCGACACAGTGGAGCCGGGACCTCGCCGACGGTACGTTTGAACCATGTCCTCAAACCCTCTTCGGCATGCCTTCTCCCGCATGGGCGGCCGGGATCCGCATGAGAAGCACCGAGCGGCCACACCGCTGGAACTCTTCTTCGACCTGACCTTTGTCATTGCCTTCGGCGTGGCCGGCAGCCAGTTCGCCCATGAGATCGCCGAAGCCCACTTCGGCGCCGGACTGCTGGGATTCTCCTTCGCGATGTTCGCGGTGATCTGGGCGTGGATCAACTTCACCTGGTTCGCGAGCGCCTACGACACCGATGACTGGGTCTTCCGCGTAGTCACCATGGTCCAGCTTCTCGGAG
>DATCVX010000152.1:0-9197 GCA_036566705.1 Arthrobacter sp.
TTGACGGCGGCAACGTTGGGTTCGTAACGGCGGCTCAAAAGCTGCTCACGGAAAGATTCGGGTGCCAGGGCTGTCATGTAGTGCTATGTCTCCTGCGGGGCTAGGTGCTGCTGCCAATCCGGAAAATGGGCGCGGTGGGGCACGCCGCAGTCCGGGATGGTTTGAAATGTGGTGGACCGATTCCTGGTCGGTCACTACCAGTCTAGCAAGCCCCACGAAACGAAACGCCGGGGCGCCGTAAGCAAATAGTGCCGGCGGGCGGACCGCAGGGCATGAGGCGTCCGGCCCTGTGTCCCTTCGTGCCCCGTGACCGCGCGCTGACAAGGGATAATCGGGCCGCATCGGCTAAACTTGGGTGGTAAGAGCCCCGGAACTCTTGCGTTGCCAGGCCGAACCTCGGACCTGGCAAGGCTGGTCCATTCGGGGCATTCTCATGAACGGCGCTGCACCAGGCCTGCCATTTCGGTGGACAGCCCGGCCGGCCCGAACGAATGGGGGAGGATCCCATGCCAGCAATCGTGATCGTAGGAGCCCAGTGGGGCGACGAAGGAAAAGGCAAGGCCACTGACCTTCTGGGCGGCCGGGTGGACTATGTCGTCAAGCCGAACGGCGGCAACAACGCCGGGCACACCGTCGTCGTAGGCGGTGAGAAGTATGAGCTTAAGCTCCTTCCTGCCGGCATCCTGAGCCCCAACGCGGTCCCGATCATCGGCAACGGCTGCGTGGTGAACCTTGAGGCCCTGTTCCAGGAGATCGACGGGCTGGAGGCGCGCGGTGCCGACACCTCGAAGCTGCGTGTTTCGGCCAACGCCCACCTCGTTGCCCCCTACCACCAGGTGCTGGACAAGGTCACCGAGCGCTTCCTCGGCAGCCGTGCCATCGGCACTACCGGCCGCGGTATCGGCCCGGCTTACATGGACAAGGTGGCCCGCCTGGGCATCCGCGTCCAGGACGTTTTTGACGAATCGATACTCCGCCAGAAGGTGGAAGGGTCGCTTCGCCAGAAGAACGAGCTCCTGGTGAAGATCTACAACCGCCGCAGCGTTGTGGTGGAGGAGATCGTGGAGTACTTCCTGTCCTTCGCCGACCGGCTTCGCCCGCTGGTCATCGACAGCACTCTGGTCCTGAACACCGCGCTGGACGAGGGCAAGGTGGTCCTGATGGAGGGCGGCCAGGCCACCTTCCTGGACGTTGACCACGGCACGTACCCGTTCGTCACGTCCTCCAACCCCACCGCGGGCGGCGCCTCCGTGGGTTCCGGCATCGGCCCCACGCGCATCTCACGCTCGATCGGCATCATCAAGGCCTACACCACCCGTGTTGGTGCCGGCCCGTTCCCCACGGAGCTGTTCGACGAGATGGGCATGTACCTGCAGAAGACCGGCGGTGAATTCGGCGTCAACACCGGCCGTCCCCGCCGCTGCGGCTGGTACGACGCCGTCCTGGCCCGCCACGCGTCGCGCGTCAACGGCTTCACGGACTACTTCGTCACCAAGCTGGACGTCCTGACCGGTATCGAGCAGATCCCCGTCTGCGTGGCCTACGACGTCGACGGTGTGCGCCACGACGAAATGCCCATGACGCAGACCGAGTTCCACCACGCCGTGCCCATCTTCGAGTACTTCGAAGGCTGGACCGAGGACATCACCGGCGCGCGCACCCTGGCGGACCTGCCGGAGAACGCCCGCAACTATGTGCTGGCCCTGGAAAAGCTCTCCGGCACGCGGTTCTCGGCCATCGGCGTCGGCCCGGACCGGGACCAGACGATCGTGGTCAACGACCTCATCAACGACTGACGTTTTAGTAAGTACGACGGCGGCGGGTCACCCTGGGTTCCTAAGGAGCCTTGCGGGTGGCCCGCCGCTTTGTTCTGTCGGGGGTTGAACGCAATTTACACAGGGTTAACCCGGCCGGTCTTGTGAGGCTGCAGGCGCTGCCGAGAGACTTGATGTACAAGCTGAACTGATCAACAGATCGTTCGACCAGACCCGTGGGAGACCGGCGCAGAGATGTGTTCCGGACCGTCCGGTGGCGAAGACGTTGCCCGGACAGGACCCACAGACCGGAAGGATTTGCCATGGCCGGGAAGTTTGAAGTTTTCTTGGACTCCGATTCACGATTCAGGTTCCGCCTCACGGCTCCGGACGGCACCGTGATGGCGGTGTCCGAAGCCTATGCGGACAAGTCCGCTGTCGCCGCCGGTATCGCAGCTGTGCGTGAGTGCGCCGGAACAGGGCTGGTCACCGATCTCTGCACCGCCGCCAGCGTCAGCCAGCCTGCGCCCGTTGCGGCCCCCGCCAAGGTCCAGCCGAACTGTGATGACCAGCGCGTCCCAGCCGCGAGGGTGCACTCGTTCGCCAATGCCAAGGCGCCGCGCAGGCAGGTCCCTTCGCCGCGCTGGACCGGGGCAGCCTAAGGTTCAGAGCCGGAGGATCCTGCCCTCGTCACCGGCCTCCAAAAAGTTTTTTCAGAAAGGGCGTAACCCTTGGAGCGCCCCGGGCGATTACCTCTATGAAAGCGCCGGACTGGAACCTGTCCCCCATCATGTTCCAGCCCGGCTCTTTTTTGCTTCGGCAGGACACATGGTGGCACGTTTCCGGCACCCGAGACGGGCGCCGGTGGGCACAATGGCATGGTTACCGCAGGGTAAAGTTAGCTGGGCAAGGGCATTCCGCGGAAGCGTCCCTGGCCCTAGACTGAGCAAGCAAAGTCCCCTCCACCGAAAGCCCTACGTCCGTGACCGATGCGCTGACAGACGATGTATTGCGGGCTGGTGCCGGCGATCCGGAACTCTTCAGCCTCGTGTACCGAAGTTACGCGTCACAGGTCCTGGGCTATCTCACAGCCCGCGGTGTTGAAGATCCGGAGGCTGTTATGCAGGATGTCTTCCTCGCGGTCCTCCCGCGCCTGGAGACCGTCACGGGCGGCATGCAGGGCCTGCGCACCTTTATCTTCTCGGTGGCCCACGCCCGGATGGTGGACGACCACCGCCGGCAAAGCCGCACCCCCGCGAAGCTCCCGTTCGACGCCGAGCTGGACCTGCGCGAGGAATCATCAGCCGAAGCCGAAGCCCTTCAGAGGGTATCGCCGTCGGAGGTCCTGGGCCTGCTTCAGGGATTGATGGATGAGCAGAAGGAAGTGCTGACCCTGCGTATTATCGGCGGCCTGACAGTTGACCAGGTTGCCGCCGTCATGGGGAAGAGCCCTGGCGCCGTGAAACAGCTCCAGCGGCGGGCTCTGAACAGACTCCGCGAGGAAACCTCAGTAAAGGAATATGTGGCGCCGTGACTCCTCAATCCAGCCGTTTGTCGGACACCGTGGAGTCGATGCTGCTCGACGCCGGCCAGGAGCAGGACACCGAACTGCGTGCAGCGCTTTTGTCGCTGGGCACACTGGCTTCCTTGCCGGCGCCGGCTCCCAATGCACAGCTTGCCGCCCTGCTGGCCGCCCGCCCGGACGAGCTGACACGCCGGCGCAGGCAGCGGCGGCACCGGAACCGGTCCGCCATCGTGGGCCTTGCTGTCGTAGCGGGCATGGGCCTCGGCGTCACCGGGGTCGCCGCCAGCGCGTCCGGCCCCGCCGGGAAGGCCAGCCTCTCTGTGCAGCACCTGCTGGAAGACTGGGCACCCCAGTGGAACGTGTCAGGACTGCCCGCTGCCGCCCCTGCCATCGGAACGGTCCCGGAACCCGCACCGGTGGAGCCAGATGCAGCGTGGGACCTCGGGACGGCGGACGGTCAGCAACAGTACGTGCCGGACCAGTCCGCAGCGCCTGACACCACCCCGGACCATACTGCTGAAGCAGAAACGAACGACGGCGGCGCTGACGCCCAGGCCGGGTCCGGTTCGGCCGGGGCTTCCGGCGGGGTAAAGAATTCCAAGGAACAGGGGGAGGTCCCGGAGGTTTCGCAGTCCCAGGAAGCGGGCCAATCACCTGAGCCTGTGCGGCAGACGCTGGAGAAAACGGAGAAGCTGCTGGCCGACGTCGTGCCGGGGAAAGCCGTGTCCAAGGAGGGCGCCAGCGGGTCCGGCAAATCCGGGTCCGGCAAGAAAACAGATCCCGGTGCAAAATGGCTCAAGAAGTTCAGCCGCTAACCACCCACCGCCGGTAGCCCGTAGGCTTGCCTCATGGGGCACACCAACGATCCTGCAGTCATTGAGCGCCTGATGCGAAACAAAGGGCGGTGGGCCATCGTGGGCCTGACCACCAATGAGTGGCGTGCGGCCTTCGACACGTCGCTGTTTATCCGGGACCGGCTCGGCATGGAGATCATCCCCGTCAACCTGCCCGGCGATACGGTGCACGGCGAACCCGGCTACAGCACCCTGGGTGACATTCCGCCCGAAAAGCAGCCCATCGACGTCGTTGACTGCTTTGTGAATTCGCACAAGGTAGGCGCGGTGGTGGACCAGGCCATAGCGGCGGGTGCCAAAGCCGTGTGGCTGCAACTGGGCGTCATCGACGAAGCTGCGGCGGAACGCGCCAAGGCCGCAGGCTTGGATGTGGTGATGAACGTCTGCCCCGCCCAGCAGGCGTGGAAATACAACCTCTGACGCCTTTGGGTGTTCAGGTCTTGATCAGGTCCGGGTAGTGCCGCTCGGTCACATCCGGGTGGGCCCGCATCCGCCCCTTGAGCATGTTCATGCCGAACGATGCGAGCATCGGGTTGGACGGATCATCCGAGATTCCGCGGGCCTGTGCCTTCAGCTCCGGCGGAAGGGGAACGGGGTCAATTACGGCGTCCAGCCGCGGCGACCAGAAGAACGGCACGGAATAACGGTCGACGCCGGGCGGCGGCGCCTGCACGCGGTGGATCGTCGCGGCGAGGTAGCCTTCGGTAGCGACTTCGAGCATTTCGCCCAGGTTCACCACCAGGGCGCCGGGGATGGGTTCGACGGGGGCCCATTCGGTGGCGCCGGGCGGGAGGACCTCCAGGCCGCCGACGCCGTCCTGCAGCAGGAGGGTGACGAACCCGTAGTCGGCGTGCGAGCCCACGCCCTGGTCACCGGCCGCTTCCACGACGCCGCCCACATAATGCACCAGCTTGCCCATCCAGGCAGGCGTATCGCGGAACGGATCGTCGAAATAGTCCTCGGGCAGCTGCAGCGAGACGGCGATGGCGCGCATCAGTTCCATGCCCACCTCGGACATCAGGTCCGCCCAGGCCATGGCGGCCTGCTTCAGCTCCGGCAGTGCATCGTCCGGCCACTGGTTGTGCCCTTGGAGCAGCCAGTACGGCTGGTCGGCCGGGTAATCCGGGACGGGGTCGCGCTCCGGGGAATAGTCGATCTGTTCCCGGGCATCCGCCCGTCCCTGGGTGACCTCTGTGCCCATCCGGGTGTAGCCGCGGAAATGCGGTGAAAGCCGGTTATCGAGCTTCATCCGTTCCTCAAGCGGCAGATCGAAAAAGCGCCGGATGACGGCCAGGAGGTCTTCGGCCTGGCCCGGCGAGGCGCCGTAGCCGGTGAGCTGGAAGAAGCCGACGTTGTGGGTGGCGTTGCGCAGCTCTTCAATGAATTCCGGACTAAAGGGACCGTAGGGAAGCCGCGCGGTGCTCAGGTCCAGAACAGGTATGGTCGCCTGGTCATGTGACATGCTCGCAGACTAGCACCGGCGGCGGCCGCTTTGTAGGCTCACTGGATGGACCAAGCTGAACTCCGCGAAATCTGCCTGTCATTTCCCGGTTCCTTCGAGGATTTTCCCTTCGGACCCGAAACCTCGGTCTTTAAGGTCCGGGCGCATGTTGCCGGCGGCGCCCGGCACGAGGCCAAGATGTTTGCGGCGACGGCCATGGACCCGGACGACTGGTCGGTGAGCCTGAAGTGCGAGCCCGCCCTGGCCGAGCAGCTGCGTGCCGCCCATCCCGAAATCACCGGGGCGTGGCACATGAACAAAACCCACTGGAACGGGGTGCGGCTGGACGGCGCCCTCCCCGATTCGATGGTCCGGGACATGGTGGAGGACTCCTACGACCTGGTGGTGTCGACCCTGAGCCGCAAGCAGCGGGAGCAGCTGGGCTGGGCCCGGTTGACCGGATCACGGGACGGGTCCGTTGGCTGACAGGCGACTGGTGGGCGGCCGGCTCGATTACCCCGGAGTCGGCGCTACGGAGAATGGCCGGCCGCCGGCAGGATACTCCTGCCTGGTGTCACAGGTCTACCTTGGCGACGGGGTGGCACTGTACCGCCGGGTGGCGAACGGAATCCTGACGTGGGAGCTGCAGCGGCGGTCGGGGCTCCGAGTCCGCGCCGAATCCGACGTCGTCCGTCCGGGAACGCGTGTGGTGAGCGGCTTCGGCGTCGGGCCTTTCCGCATCAACGCACCCTGCGAAGTGGTGTGGGTCCGACGGCCGGTGCCGGGTGAGGGCGCGCAGTCGGCCGGCTTCGGTTACGGGACATTGCCCGGACATCCGGCCCGGGGTGAAGAGGCGTTTGAAGTGGAGATTGACGACACGGGCCGCGTATTTTTGAAAATCACCGCCTTCAGCATGCCTGCCAACTGGTTCTACCGGGCAGGCGGCCTGGTGACCAGGGCGGCGCAAAGGCACGTCACTTCGCGATACGTTGAAGGGGCACGCCAACTCGCCGCAGGTGAAAGCTGATCAGGAGAAGGTACATGCTGGACCAAGAAACCCTTGACCGACTATGGAAGCAAAAGGATCCCGGGCTGTCCGAACAGCGCTTCAGGGAAGCCCTGGCCGATCCGGCCTACGACGCCGACGAAAAGGCCGAACTGGCCACCCAGCTGGGACGGGCCATCGGCCTGCAGGGACGCTACGAGGAGGCAGATGAGCTGCTGGACTCGGTGGACGGGGAGGAGGAACCCACCGTCGGGGTGCGGATCCTGCTGGAACGCGGGCGCGTCCTGAACTCCAGCGGCCACGCGGCCATGGCTGTGCCCCTGTTTGAGCAGGCCGCGGAACTCGGTGACCACCTGGGCGAGGAGTATCTCGCCGTGGATGCCCTGCACATGCTCGCGATCGCCGACCCGGCGCATGCGGAGCTTTGGACCAAGAGTGCCCTTGAGTACGCTTCCACCGCCCACGATCCGAACGCCCGGCGCTGGATGGTGGCGCTGCACCACAACCTGGGCTGGGCCATGCACGGCGCCGGCCGCTTCACCGAGGCGCTCGTGGAATTCCAGCTGGCCGAGCAGTGGGCCGAGCGGACTGGAACACCCGCCCAGCAGCAACACGCCCGGGAAGCCATCGAAGCCTGTGAGCTCGCCCTGGCCGGCGGCTGAGACAGATTCAACACCCCTCAACGGAAGGAAATCCCATGATCTTTATCGTGGTCAAATTCAAGGTCAAGCCCGACTGGTCCGAGCGCTGGCTCGGCCTTGTTGAGGACTTCACCACGGCAACCCGGGAGGAGCCCGGCAACCTCTGGTTCGACTGGTCCCGCAGTGTGGATGACCCCAACGAGTTTGTGCTGGTGGAGGCCTTCAAGGACGACGCCGCCGGGGACCACGTCAACAGCACGCACTTCAAGCAGGCCATGGCGGACATGCCCCAGGCGCTCGCCGAAACACCCCGGATCATCAGCCGCCAGCTCGACGGCGACGGCTGGGACCGGATGGGCGAACTCACCATCTGATGTGGATCGGCTGGATTGAATTCGACATCCTCCTTGGCGACGTCCAAAGCCTGAAGGAAAAACGCTCCCTCATCAGGCCGCTTCTGGCCGAGCTCAAGCGACGGTTCGATGTGTCCGTCGCAGAGGTGGGGGACCACGATCAGTACCGGCGCTCGCAGGTGGGAGCCGGCCTCGTGGCAGCAGACCGGGCGCACCTCGTGGAGGTGCTTACCGCCGTCGAACGCTTTGTGGCCGCCCGGCCCGAGCTTGAACTGCTCAGTGCAAGGCAGCGGGAGCTCCACAGCGAGGATTAAACCAACGCGGGGTCACTTTACGCCCATCCCCAGGGGATTATTGGGCGTAAAGTGACCCCGCGTTGCTTTAGCGGTGGGGATTAGCCGAAGTACTTCGGCAGGGTTGCCTCGTGGGCTTCGCGGAGGGCATCGAGGGACAGGGTGTCCACGCCGTTGATCTCCAGCTGGTTGCTGTCAGCATCCACCACGCCGATCCGGACGTGGGCGAACCCGCGGGCGGTGCACATGTCCGTGAAGCGGACTTCCTCGGAGCGGGGAACGCCCACAACCGCACGGCCCTGGGTCTCGGAGAACAGTGCCGTGAAGAGGTCCACGCCGTCGCGGTCCAGGACGTCCTGCAGGGCGATCCGTGCGCCCACGCCGTAGCGCAGTGCGGACTCAACGAGGGCTGCCGCGAGGCCTCCTTCGGAGAGGTCGTGCGCGGAGTCCACCATGCCGTCGCGGGATGCGTTGATCAGGATCTCACCCAGCGCGCGTTCGGCGGCGAGGTCGACCTTCGGCGGGAGCCCGCCGAGGTGGCCGCGCATGTTGGCCCATTCGGAACCGTCCAGCTCGGCTGCCGTCGTACCCAGCAGGTAGATGGCCTGGCCATCTTCCTTCCAGCCCGACGGCGTGCGGCGGGCGACGTCGTCGAGCTTGCCCAGAACCGCCACCACGGGGGAGGGGTGGATCGGGGTGGTGCCCGTCTGGTTGTACAGCGAGACGTTGCCGCCGGTGACCGGGATACCCAGCACCATGCAGGCGTCGGACAGGCCGCGGATGGCCTCGGCGAGCTGCCACATCACGTCCGGGTCCTCGGGGGAGCCGAAGTTCAGGCAGTCGCTGACGGCCATCGGCACGGCGCCGGAGGTGGCCACGTTGCGGTATGCCTCGGCCAGCGCCAGCTGTGCGCCGTGGTACGGGTCAAGGTAGGTGTAGCGGCCGTTGGCGTCGGTGGCCAGGGCAACGCCCAGGCCGGTTTCCTCGTCCACCCGGACCACACCGGCGTCGTCCGGGAACGCCATGGCGGTGTTGCCGCCGACGTAGCGGTCGTACTGGTTGGTGATCCAGGACTTGCTGCACATGTTCGGTGAGGCGACGAGCTCGGTGATGGCGGCGGCCAGTTCCGCCGGGGCGGAGGGGCGGCCGGCATCCTGCACGGACCCGGTGAAGGCATCGGCCTGGACGGCGTCCTGCCATTCGGGGCGGGCGTACGGGCGGTCGTAGACCGGGCCGTCGTGGGCGACGGTGCGCGGGTCGACGTCGACGATGACCTCGCCTTCCCACGTGATGATCAGGCGGCCGGTGTCGGTGACCTCGCCCAGCCAGG
>DATCVX010000153.1:0-2064 GCA_036566705.1 Arthrobacter sp.
CTGGAAGGCCTCTGCCCGCCACGGCTCCCCGCTCATCAAGCGGTACGTCGCGGTCCGCCGGCAGACTCTCATGCTGGTTGCCGATACCGGCCGGAACATGGCCGCCGGGTCCCGTGACGGCGAAACCAAGAAGGATATCGCCGTGATGGCCCTCGGGGTCATGGGGTACCTGGCGCACCGGCACGGAGACGTGGTGGGACTGGTGAGCGGCGATGCCAATGGTTCCCGCACTCTCCCGGCCAAAGCAGGCGAGGCCAACCTGGAGCGGCTGCTGCAGGAGGTTGATGTCAGGACGGGCCTGGACAGCGGGGCCAGCCGGCTTGAGGAGCAGCTCCAGCACGTGGCACGCACCGTCAAGGGACGGAAGCTGCTGTTTGTGGTCACGGACGAACTGGCGGCCAGCCCAGGCCTGGAACAGCTCCTGCGCCGGCTGCGGGCGCAGCATGAGATCCTCTGGCTCACCATCCGGGACGCCGAACTCGCCGGCGCCGGCCACACCCGGGATGCCTTCAGCGTGGCTGACTCCGCACCGCTGCTCAGCCGGATCGCGGAGTCGCCTGCCGTGGCAGCGGCCTACGCAACGGCCACGGCGGAACGGGACACCGGCCGGCATGCCATGCTGCGCAGGGTGGGGATCTCCGAAGGCCACGTGGCCAACAGCCACGACGTCATGACCGAACTGTTCGCCCTGCTGGAACGGCACCGGCGTGCAGGATAACGCCGGGTTCTACGGGCCGCTCCAGTACAGCCAGCTGTGGCTGTGGGCAGGCGCCGGGCTGCTGGCTCTCGTCCTGGGCTGGTACCTCTTTGTTTTCCTCAGCACCCGCAAACGTCCTTTGCCGGCGGCACCCCCGCGGTTCACGCCGCCGTCGGACGTCCACAGCCTCAAGGAGGCGTACCTGCTGCGCATCGACGCCGTGGAAGCCGACGCCGCGGCCGGACGGCTAACGTCCAGGGCGTCCCACCAGGAGCTGAGCCTGCTGGTCCGGAAGTTCGCCCGCGACGTCACCGGCGTCGACGCGCCCAGGATGACCCTGGCGGAGCTGGACAGCCACCCGCTGCCCGTTGCCGCCAACGCTGTGGGCCGGCTCTACCCCGGTGAGTTCGGCGCGGAACCGCTGCCGCCGTTGGCCCGGTCCGCCGAAACGGCGCGGCAGGCGGTGCGCTCATGGAACTGATGTACTGGTGGCTGCTCCCCGTCGCCGCGGCCGCGGCGGCAGGTGCCGGCTGGCTCGTGTTCCGCAGGGGCGCCCGGGGGAACGCACGACGGCGGCCGGTCGCGAACGCGGACCGTCTCACCTCCCTCCCCGAATACCAGGCCGCCGTCCGCAGGTACCGCCGCTGGCTTGTCGTCGCGGCGCTCGCGGCCGTGACCCTGTTGACCTCGGCGGCGATCGCTGCCGCCCGGCCCGTGGACCTGGCCACCATCCGGCCCGAGCAGCACAACAGGGACATCGTCCTGTGCCTGGACGCGTCCGGGTCCATGAGCGGCGCCGACGCCGCAGTAGTGGACGTCTTCTCCACACTGGCCGCCGATTTCGACGGTGAGCGGATCGGGCTCACCATCTTCGACAGCAGCGCGGTTCAGGTTTTTCCCCTGACTGATGACTACAGCTATGTCCAGGAGCAGCTGAAAATGGCCACGGATGCCTTCAACGGGGAACCCGGCACTTCGGGCTTCCTGGACGGAACCTGGAACGGCCGCGGCTCGTCCCTCATCGGCGACGGGCTGGCCAGCTGCGTGGAGAGCTTCCCCGCCACGGACGGCACGCCCCAGGCTGGCACAGCGGTGCAGGACGGGGCACCGCGCTCGCGGTCGGTGGTGCTGGCAACGGACAACTTCCTGTCCGGCGATCCGATCTTCACCCTGGACCAGGCGGGAGCCCTGGCCCAGGAACGGGACGTCCGCGTCTACGCCCTGAACCCGGGCGACTTTGATTACGGCACCGCTTCCGGACAGCCGGGTGCCCTGCTCAGGGCCGCGGCGGAAGCCACCGGCGGTGCCTACTATCCGCTGGACAGCCCCGACGCCGTGGCGGGCATCGTCCGGGACGTCCAGGCAAC
>DATCVX010000154.1:0-2707 GCA_036566705.1 Arthrobacter sp.
CCGTATTCCTGCCAGCCGGACTCCGGATCCCCGTCTGCGGTGCCCTCCACCACAATCTCGATCCGCTGCTTGGTCACCGTGCCGAACGCCCCATAGGTGTTGACCAGCTGCCAGCGGTTGAAGCTCGCGTTCATCAGCTGCCGCTTCGAGACCAGGTTGCGCACCGGCCAGTAGCTCAGCACCACCAGCAGGAGCGTTGCGGCGAGGGTGATGGCCGGCCACCACGGCGGAGTCTCCCCGCCGCCTGCGGCCCCGGTGTTCCAGTCCAGCGGCAGGAAGGGCAGGACAGCGTGGGCCGCGGGGTCGCTGACGGCGGCGAAGGCCAGCACGATGGCAATCCAGTTCAGCCACGCGAAGTTGCCGCTGGCCACCAGCCACAGCTGGGTGAAGATGATGATGCCGGCAGCGGCGCTGGCCACGGGCTGCGGCGCGAAAAGGAAGAACGGCACCACGAGCTGCGCGAAGTGGTTTCCCAGGACCTCCATCCGGTGGAACGGCCTGGGCAGCAAGTGCGCCTGCCGGCTCAAGGGGCCGGGCATCGGCTGGGTCTCGTGATGGTAATAGAGCGCAGTCAGGTCACGCCATTCCCGGCCGCCGCGGATCTTGATCATCCCCGCGCCGAACTCCAGCCGGAAAACCAGCCAGGCCACAAGGATCATCATGGTGCGTGGCGGGTCGGTCTGGTCCGAGCCGAGGAAGGCCACGGTGAAGCCGGCTTCCAGGAGCAGCATCTCCCAGCCGAAGCCATAGAACGTCTGGCCCACATTGACGATGGACATGTACAGCAGCCACAGGGCCAGGAAGGCGATCAGCGGCAGCCACGGCGGGCCGAGCTGGGGGAGCCCGGCCACCAGGAGGGCCGCGATGGCCATCCCGGTGAGGCACACCGCCCGGAGGAGGCGGTCCGAATACCGCCAGCGGAAGAGGGTGGGCCGCCTTCGGGCGCTGAATCCTTCAAGGTAGTCGGGAACCGGCAACAGCCCGCGTTCACCCAGCAGCGCCGGGAACTGGTTGAACGAGGACAGGAACGCGACGAAGAAGAGCGCTGCGACGCCGCGTTGCAGCACCTGCCGGGCGAATCCGTACTCCGGCGCATCGAACCAGGAAACCCAGTCCACGCTCTCCACGTTACGCCCGGTGCGGATCTTTGGGTTACACCCCAAGCCTTTCCGGCCGGGGTGCCCGGGTTAGAAGCTGGTCACGAGGTCACCCAAGACGGCTTCCAAGCGGTTCGGGTCAGTGGCGTCGTAGAAGTGTGCCCCGCTTGACTTGGCGATGGCCCGCAAGGACTCAATGTCGGCGTCGGCACCATAGGCGAGCGTGAACACGAGCACCGGGGTGCTGTGGTGCTGGTGACTCAGCTGTTCCGTCAGCGACGTGAGGTCACCGGGGTGGGTGCTGTCGTTCTTGCCATCGCTTAGGAGCACGATGGTGTTGATCTCGGATTCGTTGTATTCGCTTGCCTGTTCGGCGGCGAACTTGCCCACGGCTTCGAACAGCGGTGTGGCGGCCACAGGCTGCAGGGCGTTGAGTTTCGCCAAGAGGTCGCCCTTGTTCGTCTTTAAGGGGGACACGGGGCTGACCAGGCCAGGAACCAGCGGACCATCCCCTACATGGGAGAACGCTGCGAGGCCCAGCTTGTCGTCGTCGGTGAAGTGGTCCAAGGCGTGTGTAACCGCGTTCTTGGCGCCTTGCAAGCGGGTTACGCCCGGGGCAATCTCCTGCCCCATGGAGCCCGAGACGTCCAGCAGGAACAGCGCCCGGGCCCTTTTGCGGACCTTCGGAAAGCTTTTCTGGACGTTGACCAGGACGTCCGCGCCGGGAAGCGGGACCGGCTGAAGGGACTGCGCGTAGTGGCCTGTGCTGGCGACCGCGGGGTCCACCTTGTCCTGAATGGTGCGGTATCCGCTGGTCTTGACCACTTCCTGTCCCTGCTCCGTCCGGGCGTAGGCGAGGAAGTCAGCGGCGGCGAGGCGCTGCTGGCTGCTGACCCAGTCTCCGGTGAGTGTGACGGCGGGATTGTCGGCAACCAGGACGCCGTCGCTGGGGTAGATGGCCAGAAGCGGCTCCCGTGGCGGCGGCCCCGCCTGCTTGGTTACGCCGTCGTTGCTCGAAATTCCCCGGTTATAGTCCCATGCTGACTTTTCATCGACGATGACGGCCGAGAGGAATTCTGAAACGTCGCCGGCGTCGTCGGCCTGCCGGGCATGCCAGAGGAAGTGTTCCGGCGTGGCCATGTAGTGGCTTGTGCTGAGCTCGCCATCTTTGACCTTGCTGATGATGGAGGGCCGGGTCAGCTGATCGTTCTGTATCTCCTTGAGGTTTCCTCCGGCCACACCGTAGGACGCCACCAGGCCCATGAGCCCGGACGTGGAAACTGTGGGGCTGGCTTTGCCGAACTTGAATTTTCCCCAGTCCGCATGGCCAAGGCGTTCCCAGACGCCTGGGTCCTTCGACACCGCGAAGACGTCGGCCCAACTCGGCGCCTTGGCGTCCCAACCGATCGCCTTGGCCATCGAAGCCGGCATGGCCACCACGATCCCGCTCCTCGCCACGCTGGGGCCATCCTGCCGGACGGCGGTGCCAGCGTGGTCCTCGGCCACGCGTAGCCAGGCTGTGGAATCCGGCAGCCACACGGCGGGACGTTCGGCGGCAGGAACGGAGGCAAACCCGCCAGCCATTTCGATGGCCGAAGGTCCGGATTTCC
>DATCVX010000155.1:0-4451 GCA_036566705.1 Arthrobacter sp.
CCTCAAGCTCCGCGAGAAAATCGGCCACGACCCGCTGTGGGTCCCGGGTGTCCGCGGAGTGGTCCTTGACGACTCCGGCCGGGTTCTGCTGGCCCGCCGTGCCGACAACGGCCATTGGGCGCTCATCAGCGGAATGCTCGACCCGGGCGAACCGCCGGCCCGGGGGCTTGTCCGTGAAATCTTCGAGGAAACCGCCGTCGTGGCGGAGGCCGAACGTGTTGTCTCGGTGGGCACCGTCGGACCCTTCACCTATCCCAACGGCGACGTCTGCGAATTCCTGGACGTTGTGTTTCTCTGCCGCTACGTTTCAGGCACAGCCCGGGTTAACGACGACGAGTCGCTGGATGTCGGATGGTTCAGCCTGGACGGCCTGCCGGAGCTGATGCCGGGCCACCTCACGAGCATCCGCCGTGCGTTGTCCCCGGAGGAGGCGGCCCACTTCGAGCCGTGACCGGAGGCAACACTACGGCGACAGAAGGCAGGGGCGCCGCAACCCCCAAGATTGCGGCGCCCCTGAAGGCTTTGTGGCTTACAGCCGTACGACGGCGGTCAGCGGCGCTGGGAGGCCAGCCCGGCGTCGTCGTCCCCGCTGCCGTCGGTGCCCCGGTCCCCGGCTCCCGCCGGTGCGTTGACCCCGGCCGTTTCGCCCTGCAGCAGGGCAAGGTGCTCCGCTTCGAGGCGTTCGGCCTCCTCGCCGCCGACGGCCTCGCCGCGGGCCACCATTCCGGCGGTGTCAGAGAGCGGGATCTGCTTCAGGGTGACAGCCAGGACCAGGGCTATGGCCAGGAACGGCACCAGGTACCAGAACACCGGTGCCAGGGAATTTGCGTAGGCGTTCACGATAGCGTCCCGCAGCTGCTCCGGGAGCTGGCTCAACGCCTGCGGGTCCAGCGTGCTGGTGGACTGCGCCGCCTGCTCCGCGGACGCCCCGGCGCCGGTGAAGGCGCTGGTCAGCGACTCCGAGAGCCGGTTGGTGAAAATCGCACCGAACACGGCCACGCCCAGGGACGCTCCGACTTCGCGGAAGTAGTTGTTGGTGCTGGTCGCGGTGCCGATCTGGTCGGCCGGAACCGAGTTCTGCACCACGAGGACGATGACCTGCATGATCGATCCCAGTCCAGCGCCGAACACGAAAAGCTGGACGCAGACGACCCAGATGGGCGTTTCGGCGGTCAGGGTGGTCAGCCACAGCATCGCCGCGATCGTCAGGGAGGCGCCGAGGATGGGGAACATTTTGTACTTGCCGGTCTTGGAGATCCGGATTCCCGAATAGATGGCCATGCCCATCAGGCCCACCATCATGGGCAGCATCAGAAGCCCGGATTCAGCGGCTGAGGTCCCGGAGGACATCTGCAGGAACGTGGGGACGAAGGCGATGGCAGCGAACATGCCCAGGCCCAGGGTGAAGCCGATCGCCGTGGCGTTGACGAAGATCCGGTTCCTGAAGAGGCTGAGCGGGATGATGGGGTCCTCCGCCCGGCGTTCAACCATAACGAAGGCTGCGGCCGCCACCAGCAGGCCGGCGCCGAATGCCCAGGTTAGGGGTGAGTCCCAGCCCTGGTCCTTCTTGCCGCCGAAGTCGGTGAAGAAGATCAGGCAGGTGGTGGCGGCGGAGAGCAGCAGCACGCCCAGGATGTCGATCCGCTTTTCGGCTTTCTTGTTCGGCAGGGTCAGGGTGAACCAGGCGATGGTGAACGCGGCGATGCCGATGGGGATGTTGATGTAGAAGGCCCATTCCCAGGTCAGGTGGTCAACGAAGAATCCGCCGAGCAGGGGACCGGCCACTGCGGAGAGGCCGAAGATGGCGCCGAGGGGGCCCATGTACTTGCCGCGGTCCTTGGCGGGAACGATGTCGGCGATGATGGCCTGCGAGAGGATCATCAGACCGCCGCCGCCCAGGCCCTGGATGGCGCGGAAGATCACGAAGCCCCAGAAATCGGTGGCGAAGGCGCAGCCCACCGAGGCGAGCGTAAACAGGGCGATGGCCACCAGGAAGAGGTTGCGGCGGCCGAGGATGTCACCGAATTTGCCGTAGATGGGCATCACGATGGTGGTGGCCAGGAGGTAGGCCGTGGTGATCCAGGCCTGGTGCTCCACGCCGCCGAGCTTGCCCACGATGGTGGGCATGGCGGTAGAGACGATGGTCTGGTCAAGGCTGGAGAGCAGCATTCCGGCAATGAGCGCCGAAAAGATGATCCAGATACGTTTCTGGGTCAGCAGCAGCGGTCCGGCTGCTGCCTTGGGACTGACGGTGGTGCTCATGGGTGTCCTTCTGCGGGTACTGGTTCTGGGAGCGGCTGGGAGAAGAGTTGGCTGGCGGCGGAGATGTTCTCCATCAGCAACTCGGCGTACGGGCGGGTGTTGCCTTCGGAGAAATAGGCCATGCTGCTTTTCCGGGCGATGGTGCCCAGCAGTACGACGGCCATCTGGACCACGGGGTGGTCAGCCGCCACGCCCTCGCGCAGCGCCACGTCGCGGGCGAACTGTGCTTCACGCTGTTCGGTCACGCCGATGATCCGGAGGATCAGCTGGGGTTCCTTCTTGACCACTCCGATCAGCTGGCGGGTTTCCTCTTCGGAGGCTGCCATGTGCTCGGAAAACCTCAAGGAAAGCCTGACGAGGTCCTGGAACAGGGTAGGGGAGATCTCCCCGGGCGGTGATGCCTTGCCGCCGGCCACGAACTCCTCGAGGACGTCTGCAGGGATGCCGTCGTCAATATGGCCGAGGATGGCGTCTTCCTTGGTCGGGAAGTAGTTGAAGAACGTCCGGCGGGAGATGTCGGCACGCTCGCAGACTTCCTCCACGGTGTAGCCGTTGAGGCCGCGTTCGGCGGTCAGGGCCCGCGCGGCTGCGGTGATGGCCGCGCGGGTAGCGGCGCGCTTGCGCTCGCGGAGGCCGCCTTCAATTACTGCACTATCATTCACAAAGTAAAGTTTTGCACTCATTCACAATTAGTGCAAGTTTGCGCCGCGGCCCGGGAACGGCGCGAACGTACACGTGGCGCCCCTGCTGCGCCCGGCTGCCTTAACGCAAAGCGGCCGCCCACCTTCGCGATGAAGGTGGGCGGCCGCCGTCGTGCTTTATTTATGCCTTGTGCGGCGGGCGTGTCATGGACATAACGTCCAGTGCGGTGTCCAGCTGCTCTTCGGTGACTTCGCCGCGTTCCAGGAAGCCCATGGCGACGACGGTCTCACGGATGGTGAGGCCCTCAGCGACGGCCTTCTTGGCGATCTTCGCCGCGTTTTCGTAGCCGATGTACTTGTTCAGCGGCGTGACGATGGACGGTGATGCCTCGGCGAGGAAGCGGGCACGCTCAACGTTCGCCGTGATGCCGTCGATCATCTTGTCAGCCATGACGCGGCTGGTGTTGGCCAGCAGGCGGACGGACTCGAGCAGGTTGGCGGCCATCACCGGGATGCCGACGTTCAGCTCGAAGGCGCCGTTGGTTCCGGACCACGCGATCGCGGTGTCGTTGCCGATGACCTGCGCGCACACCATGATGGAGGCCTCGCAGATGACGGGGTTGACCTTGCCCGGCATGATCGAGGAACCCGGCTGCAGGTCCGGGATCGCGATTTCGCCCAGGCCCGTGTTGGGGCCCGAGCCCATCCAGCGGAGGTCGTTGTTGATCTTCATGAAGGAGATCGCGATGTTGCGCAGCTGGCTGGACGCTTCGATGAGGCCGTCGCGGTTGGCCTGGGCCTCGAAGTGGTCGCGGGCTTCGGTCAGCGGCAGGCCGGTGTCGGTGGCGAGCAGTTCGATGACGCGTTCCGGGAACCCGGCGGGGGTGTTGATGCCGGTGCCCACGGCCGTGCCGCCGAGGGGAACTTCGGCAACGCGGGGGAGCGAAGCGTTGATGCGCTCGATGCCGTAGCGGACCTGCGCGGCGTAGCCGCCGAACTCCTGGCCGAGCGTGACCGGAGTGGCGTCCATGAGGTGCGTGCGGCCGGACTTGACGACGTCCTTGAACTCGACGGCCTTGCGCTCCAGTGACTCGGCCAGGTAGCCGAGGGCCGGGATGAGGTCGTTGATCAGGGCCGAGGTGGCGGCAACGTGGACCGAGGTGGGGAAGACGTCGTTGGAGGACTGCGAGGCGTTGACGTGGTCGTTCGGGTGGACAACTTTGTCACTCCCGGCGGCTTTGAGGGCACGGGTGGCCAGCTCGGCGATGACCTCGTTCATGTTCATGTTCGAGGACGTGCCGGAACCGGTCTGGAAGACGTCGATGGGGAAATCGCCGTCGTACTTGCCGGCAGCTACCTCATCGGCAGCCGCGGCGATCGCCTTGGCCAGCTCGCTGTCGAGCACCCCAAGTTCTGCGTTGGCCTGTGCGGCCGCCTTCTTGACCCGGGCGAGCGCCTCGATGTGCGCGCGTTCCAGGGTCTTGCCGGAGATGGGGAAGTTTTCAACTGCACGCTGCGTCTGTGCACGGTACAGGGCGTTCACGGGGA
>DATCVX010000156.1:0-2273 GCA_036566705.1 Arthrobacter sp.
CCGATCATGGCAGTGGTTTCCGAGTGTGCGTCGATCTGGTTCATGGCCGACCGGAACATCATGGGATTCGGCTTGCCCACGATGTACGGTTCCCGGCCGGTGGCCTTGGTGATCAGGGCCGCGATGGCACCGGTCGCGGGCATGGGGCCGTCCTTGGACGGACCGGTGGCGTCAGGGTTGGTGGCGATGAAGCGGGCGCCGGCCAGGATCAGGCGGATGGCCATGGTGATCGCTTCGAATGAGTAGGTGCGCGTTTCGCCGAGCACCACAAAGTCCGGGTCCTGGTCGGTGAGGATGAAGCCCGCCTCGTGCAGCGCCGTCGTCAGCCCCGCCTCGCCGATGGTGTAGGCGCGGTTTCCGGAACCGGAACCCTGCACCTGGTCCTTGAGGAACTGCGCGGTGGCCAGGGCCGAGGTCCAGATGTTCTCCTCCGGAACTTCCAGGCCCGACGCGCGGAGCCGGGCGGCAAGGTCGCGGGGGGTGAAGATGGAGTTGTTGGTCAGCACCAGGAAGCGCTTGGAGGTGTCCACCCAGCGCTGGATCAGCTCGGCCGCGCCGGGGACAGCCTGGTTTTCGTGGACGAGGACGCCGTCCATGTCCGTCAGCCAGCACTCGATCTCCTGCCCGCTTCGGTAAACCGCCGGTGATCCGTTGACCTGGTCTGCTTTTGCCATGTTTTCCTCCAACGCCGATGTGCCTTTTCCGGGCTCCAGTCTGTCATTCTTCGGGCACCGGAACACGTGAGGCCGAAGAAATGACGGAGAAGCCCGCGCGCGCCGGCGGTCCGGCCTATCGGCTAGGCTCGTGGTGGCGCCACGGCGCCCATCGGCTGCGGATCGGGGGATGTCCGCGGCGGGTGTTGTGCCGGCCTGCGCCGGCTGGTCCCCGCCGTCGGAAATCACCGGGCACCGCGGGAACCGCAGGATGCCTGCCAGCACCTGAGAGGGACCGCCATGAGCAACAACTACAGTGCGCCGCCGCCACCGGCCAGGGACGCGGAGGGCAACCCCCGGGCTCCGTATCCTGGCCAGCAGGACCCCGGCCAGGCCCCACAGCGGCCGGCGCCGCAGCCCCCGCACAGCAACAAAAAGGCGCTGTTCATCGTTCTCGGAGCCGTTGCCGCCGTCGTGATAGTTGCGTTGGTGGCAGTGTTCGCCTGGGTGATTCCCACCTTCGCCAAGCCCCAGGCCCAGGACACACCCTCTCCCGTGGTGACATCCGAGGCGGTAGAGGAAAGCGCCGAGCCGGAGGAATCTGCGGCGCCATCGGACGATCCCGCCGCGGACGATGTGCCGGCCGGCGCTATTCCGCTGCCGCCGGGCTGGGCAGAACTGCAGGGACCCGCGAACATCCCGGCCGAAGGCGACCCGATCTTCAGCAAGTTTGTCACCGGGGAGTCATCCTTCCAGTACCTTGCCTCCTGGACCGGCGACGAGACCTTCGGGGTCACCACTGACCCGACCACGGGCGCTCCCATGCAGCAAAAAGCCCAGGGCACCGAGGAACGTGACGGGGACGGCATCGCCCTGGCCTTTGCCTTCTTCGCCGAAGCGGAAGAGGGCAAGTACGGCAAGGAGCCGGAGAAGGTCCAGGCCGCCATCAAGGCGATCGAGGCCAAGTTCACTTCCATGCCCGCGGCGGAAATGCCGCAGCACCTCGTTGGCCATAAGTGCACCAGCAATTTCACGACGACAACTCCGGAAGTCCGGGAGTTCCGCAGGACGGCCGCCGTGGTGATCGGCTTTGAGTGCCTCAACGCCCGCGGCGAAACCATCAAAGCAGTGAACCTGTTCAGCGTGACCCCGTGGGGAACGCCGCAGATGGTGGGCGTCAGCGGCCATGCGACGTACTGGGATGAACACCCGGGACTGCTGGAGCAGCTCGCCAACTCGTACCGCGCCAACCGCTGGAAGCTCGAAGGCTGACCCCGGCTAGAGTTGAGGCGTGACTGACCAGCCCCAGACCCCGCCTCTGCCCGTTCCACCGCCCGAGGAGGAATCCGGACCAAAGGCGGAGGTCGGCGTCGGGCCCTGGGAAGGCGAGCTGCCCGCCGGGGACCACTGGGACCCCGAACTGTTGGCCGACGGAGACCGGCGGAACGTCGTGGACCAGTACCGCTACTGGAAGCATGACGCGATCGTGGCCGATCTCGATTCCAAGCGGCACAACTTCCACATCGCGATCGAAAACTGGCAGCACGACCTCAACATCGGCACGGTGGTGCGGACCGCCAACGCGTTCCTCGCCAAGGAAGTCCACATCATCGGACGACG
>DATCVX010000157.1:0-4108 GCA_036566705.1 Arthrobacter sp.
TCGGCGCAGCCGCCCAGGCATGCCGTGACCGGGGCTTCGAACCCCTCGTGCGGAAGGCGGGAGGGCGAGCCGCCGCGTACCACCAGGGGAGCCTGGTGGTGGACCACATCGAGCCGCATGCCGACGCCATCGCGGGATCCAAGACCCGGTTCGGTTTTTTCGGGGGACTTTTGGCGCAGGCACTGCGTGCCGCCGGCGTGGACGCGGCCGTCGGTGAAATCCCGGGGGAGTACTGTCCCGGCGAATACAGCGTGCACGGCACGGACCCGGCCAACCAGGCGCACAAGGTCAAGCTCGTGGGCACGGCCCAGCGCGTGGTGTCCGGCGGCTGGCTCTTCAGCTCCGTGATTGTGGTGGAGGATTCCGCTCCGATCCGGGGCGTGCTGACGGACAGCTACGCAGCGCTTGGGCTCGACTGGGATCCGGCGACTGCCGGTGCCGCCAACGACCTTGTGCCGGGGCTCGATGTCCAGGCGGTCGAGGACGCCCTGCTTGCCACCTATGCGGGCTACGCGTCCCTCCGGTTTGCCGACTTCACCGGCTATGCCGGCTTAGGCGGCGGGAAGGCGTAGCCCGCACGGGTTAGCCAAGGCTCAGTGGCCCCGGGCGATCCACTCGTCCAGGTGCGGAGCCTCGGCACCGATGGTGGTGGAGTCGCCGTGGCCGGTCCGCACCACCGTCTCCGGCGGCAGCGGCAGCAGCCACGACCGGATGGAGTCGATGATCGTTGGGAAGTCGCTGTAGGACCTCCCCGTCGCGCCCGGACCGCCCTGGAACAGTGTGTCGCCGGTGAAGACAGTGCCTTCGCCGTCGGGCCCGTCCGCCAGGTAGAACGACACCGATCCCGGCGAGTGCCCCGGTGTGTGCAGGGTCTTCAGCTTCGCCCCGCCCACTTCGAAGACGTCGCCGTGGCTGATGTCGACGTCGGGATCCACCTCCGGGTAGACGCTCCGCCAGAGCATCCAGTCACCCTGGTGGAGGTGGATGGGCGCCTGCACCAGGTCCCAGAAATCACCGACCGACCCGATGTGGTCATCATGGCCGTGGGTGAGCAGGATGGCCTTCAGCGTCCGTCCGCCAACGGCGGCGGCCACTGCCTTGGCGTCGTGGGCGGGGTCAATGACGATGCATTCCTCGTCGTTGCCCACAATCCAGACGTTGTTGTCCACGTCCCAGGTGCCGCCGTCGAGCGAAAACGTCCCGGACGTCACGAGGCGGTCGATCCGGAGGCTCACAGCTCCACCACCGAACGCAGGACCGAACCGGCGTGCATCTTGTCGAAGGCTTCCTCCACCTGGTCTATGCCGATCCGCTCGGTGACGAAGGCGTCCAGGTCCAGCTTGCCCTGCCGGTAGAGGCTGATGAGCATGGGGAAATCGCGGGACGGCAGGCAGTCGCCGTACCAGGAGGACTTCAGGGACCCGCCGCGGCCGAAGACGTCCAGCAGGGGGAGTTCCAGCGTCATGTCCGGGGTGGGCACGCCCACCAGGACGACGGTGCCGGCGAGGTCGCGGGCGTAGAACGCCTGCTTGTACGTTTCCGGGCGGCCGACGGCGTCAATCACCACGTCAGCGCCGAAGCCGCCGGTGAGCTCGCGGATTCTCTCCACGGGATCAGTTTCCGAGGAGTCGACGGTGTGGGTGGCGCCGAGTTCCTTGGCGCGCTCCAGCTTTTTTGCGTCGATGTCGACGGCGATGACCGTGGTGGCGCCGGCGAGCGCCGCTCCGGCGATGGCCGCCACGCCCACGCCGCCGCAGCCAATCACGGCCACCGAGTCACCGCGCTTGACGCCGCCGGTGTTGATGGCCGCGCCCAGTCCGGCCATCACGCCGCAGCCGAGCAGGCCGATGGCGGCAGCATCGGCGTCGGGATCCACTTTGGTGCATTGGCCGGCGGCAACGAGGGTCTTTTCGGTGAAGGCGCCGATGCCCAGGGCAGCGGAGAGCTCGGTGCCGTCCTCCAGGGTCATTTTCTGGGTGGCGTTGTGCGTGTTGAAGCAGTACTGCGCCTCGCCGCGGTTGCATGCACGGCAGTTGCCGCAGACCGCACGCCAGTTCAGCACCACCCGGTCTCCGGGTGCCACATCCGTAACGTCCGGGCCGACGGCGCTGACCACTCCGGTGGCCTCGTGGCCCAGGAGGAACGGGAAGTCGTCGCTGATGCCGCCGAGCTTGTAGTGCAGGTCGGTGTGGCAGACGCCGCTGGTCAGGATGTCCACCAGGGCCTCGCCCGGCCCCGGATCCGGGACCAGGATGGTCTCCAGCGTGACGGGGGCGCCCTTGGAACGGGCTACAACACCTTTGACTTTATGGACCACGGAAGGCTCCCTCACTGCAGATAGACAAAACGGGACCAACAGCGAATGTTGGTCCCGTTCTGTTTATCACATGGCGTTCGGTCGCCCGGTCCGGGTGTTAGGCGGCCAGTCGGCTCTTGACCTCGGCTGCGGAGGGGTTGGTGGCTGCAGTGCCGTCCGGGAAAAGCACGGTGGGTACTGTGCGGTTGCCGCCGTTGAGCTGCTCCACGAGTTCGGCCGTGCCATCGACTTCCTCGATGTTGATTTCCGTGTAGCCGATGCCCTGCGCGTCCAGCTGCTTCTTCAGCCGGTTGCAGTAGCCGCACCAGGTGGTGGAAAACATGGTGATGGTGCCGTTCTCGGGGGTAAAGTCCACGGAGCTCTCCTAAATCAGTGAGGGGGTTCGTTCCCATCAACGGTAACCCGCGGCCCGCTATTCCCCTGAGCCGGTGGCTCCGGATGACACTGCATACCAGGGATGGCATGCTGGTGCCATGTGTGGACGCTATGTGATGGCACGTGCCGTGGGGGACCTGCTGGCTGAATTCGATGCCCGGCTTGAGGAGGACGTGGAGCTTCCGCCGTCGTGGAATGTTGCACCCACCGATGACGTGCCCATCGTCCTGGAACGGCTGATTGACGACTCCGCCGTCCGGCAGCTGCACGTTGCCCGTTGGGGCCTGGTGCCGTCCTGGGCCAAGGATCCCGGCATCGGATCCAAAATGATCAATGCCCGGAGCGAAACGGTCCTGGAGAAGCCCGCCTTCCGCAAGGCCGTCCAGTCACGCCGCTGTGCCGTGCCGGCGGACGGCTACTACGAGTGGAAACAGGGGACGGGGAAGGCGAAGCAGCCCTACTACGTCCACCCCGGCGAGGGCAGGGGCCTGGTTTTCGCCGGCCTGTACGAATGGTGGAAGGACCCGTCCAAGGCAGAGGGCGAGCCCGGGCGGTGGCTGCTCTCCACGTCCATCCTGACGGCCGACACGCCGCCGCCGGGATCGGAGTCAACTGTCTTCGGCAAGCTCACCGCCCTGCACGACCGGGTGCCGCTGCCCATGGACCGGGCGACGATGGAGTCCTGGATCGACCCGCAGATCGACGATGCGGCCTTCCTGGTGGACCTGGTCCGCGCCCACGTGAAGGATGTTGCCGCGGACTGGCACGTGGATTCCGTGGGCCGGGAGGTGGGAAACGTGCGCAACAATTCCCCCGAGCTCATCCGCCCGGTGGAAGCGCTGTTCTGAGGCGTTCCATCCGCTGACCGGCGTGACGGCGGAGGTGCCTGACCCCTAAACGGTGACCTTGCCGGCGTCGTCCACTGCCCACGTGGGGTTGTAGGCGATCTCCCAGCGGAAGCCGTCCGGGTCCGCGAAATAGCCGGTGTATCCGCCCCACGGCTGGGTGACCGGCTCGGCAACTATTTTTGCCCCGGCTGCCGCGGCTTCGGCCATGACACGGTCCACGTCCGCGGGACTGGGCACGTTGTGGCTGAGCGTGATGCAGGGGACGGGTCCGGGCGCGTCCACCCCCGCCTCGGCCTGCATCTGGCCGGCGTTCCACAGGGAGAGGATCAACCCGTGGTTGACCTGGATGAACACCACGTCGTCGGGGAATTCCTTGTGGACGGGCCAGCCGAGGCCCTCTGCGTAGAAGAGGCGGGAGGCCGCTACGCTGCGTACACCTAGTGAGATGAAGTCGACTCTGGGCTGCATGCTTCGATACTGTCAGATGATGGCGACAATTCAAGGAAACGACAGGGACGCGCTGGCCGACAAGGAACAGCTCGCCGCCGTGCGGATTGCAGTCGACGAG
>DATCVX010000158.1:0-2909 GCA_036566705.1 Arthrobacter sp.
GGAGACGGTAACTTTGTACCTATGAAGTACGCCCAGTCCATCCTGGACCTCATCGGCAATACCCCGCTCATCAAGCTCAACCACGTGACGGACGGCATCAAAGCCACGGTCCTGGTCAAGCTGGAGTACCTGAACCCCGGCGGATCCATCAAGGACCGCATCGCGGCCAAGATGATCGAGGACGCCGAGCGGGACGGCAAGCTGCTCCCGGGCGGAACCATCGTGGAGCCCACGTCCGGCAACACTGGCGTGGGACTGGCCCTGGTGGCCCAGCAAAAGGGCTACAAGTGCATCTTCGTGGTGCCGGACAAGGTGGGCGAGGACAAACGCGCCGTGCTGCAGGCTTACGGCGCCGAGGTGGTGGTGACACCCACCGCCGTCGCCCCCGACAGCCCGCAGAGCTACTACAGCGTCTCGGACCGGATCGTCTCCGAGACCCCTGGCGCGTACAAGCCGGACCAGTTCTCCAACCCGGCCGCTCCCGGCAGCCACTACGAGACCACGGGGCCGGAGATCTGGCAGGACACGGACGGCAAGGTCACGCACTGCGTGATCGGCGCCGGCACCGGCGGCACCATCACCGGCACGGGCCGCTACCTCAAGGAGGTCTCGGCGGACCGTGCGGAGTCCGACGGCGGCCGGGTCAGGATCATCGGGGCGGACCCCGAAGGCTCGGTGTACTCGGGCGGGACCGGGCGGCCGTACTTCGTCGAGGGCGTGGGCGAGGACATGTGGCCGGCGAACTACGACAAGTCCGTACCGGACGAGGTCATCGCCGTCAGCGACGCCGACTCCTTCGCCATGACCCGCAGGCTGGCCCGCGAGGAAGGGCTGTTAGTGGGCGGCTCGTCCGGCATGGCCGTGGTGGCTGCGCTGCGGACCGCCCGCGACCTCCCGGAAAGCGCCGTTGTGGTGGTCATCCTGCCCGACTCCGGCCGCGGCTACCTCGCCAAGATCTTCAACGACCAGTGGATGCGGTCCTACGGCTTCCTCTCCGGCGGCGAGGAAGCGTCCGTGGGCGAGGTGATTAAGTTCAAGACCGGCGAACTCCCGGACCTGGTGCACATCCACCCGAACGAGACCGTCCGCGACGTCATCACCATCATGAACGAGTTCGGCGTCAGCCACATCCCGGTCCTCTCGCAGGAGCCGCCCGTGGTGATGGGCGAGGTGCTGGGCGCCGTGGACGAGCGGACCCTGACCGCCAAGCTGTTCCGCGGCGAAGCGAAGCTGACGGACAAGATCTCCGAGCACATGGGCCCCAGGCTCCCCGTCATCGGTTCGCTGGAAACCATCTCGGCGGCCCGGGCGCTGCTGTCCGACGTGGACACGGTGATGGTGACGTTCGTCGGAGCGCCGGTGGGCATCCTGACCCGGCACGACCTCCTCGCCTACCTGAGCAACTAATTCCAAAGGAGCACCATGTCTGTTTCTGAAAACCAGGGCTTCAACACCCGCGCCGTCCATGCCGGCCAGGCCTTCGAACCCCGCACCGGCGCGGTGGTTCCGCCGCTGCACTTCAGCTCCACGTACGCGCAGGACGGCATCGGCGGCCTCCGTGACGGCTACGAGTACGGCCGCGGCGGCAACCCCACCCGCGACGCCCTGCAGGAACAGCTTGCCGCGCTTGAGGGCGGAACCCACGCCTACTCCTTCAGCTCAGGCCTGGCAGCGGAGGACTCGCTGATCCGCGCGCTGACCCGGCCCGGGGACCACATTGTGCTCGGCAACGACGCCTACGGCGGAACCTACCGCCTCATCAGCCGCGTCCTCGGCGACTGGGGCATCGGGAACACCCCCGTGGACATGGCTGACCGGGACGCCGTGGGCAAGGCCGTGGCCGCCAACAAGACCCGCTTTGTCTGGGTGGAGACCCCCTCCAACCCGCTGATGAAGATTACGGACATCGAGGCCCTCGCCAAGGTGGCGCACGACGCCGGGGCCCTCCTGGTGGTGGACAACACCTTCGCGTCTCCCTACCTGCAGACCCCGCTCGCCCTGGGTGCCGACGTCGTGGTCCACTCCACCACCAAGTACATCGGCGGCCACTCCGACGTGGTGGGCGGCGCCATCGTGGTCAAGGACGCGGAACTCGCGGAGAAGATCGGCTTCATCCAGTTCGCCGTGGGCGCGGTGTCCGGCCCGATGGACGCGTTCCTCACCACCCGCGGCCTGAAGACCCTGGGCGTGCGGATGGACCGGCACAGCGACAACGGCCAGGCCGTGGCCGAATGGCTGCTGGAGCGCCCCGAGGTGGAGGCCGTGCTGTACCCGGGCCTGCCCTCGCACCCCGGCCACGAGCTGGCGAAGAAGCAGATGAAGAAGTTCGGCGGCATGGTGTCCGTGCAGTTCAAGGGCGGCGAGGCGGCGGCCCGCACGGTCGCGGAAAACACGTCCGTGTTCACCCTGGCCGAGTCCCTGGGCGGCATCGAATCGCTGATGAACTACCCGTCGGAGATGACCCACGCCTCGGTCAAGGGCACGGAACTGGCCGTTCCCGTCAACCTGATCCGGCTGTCCTGCGGCATCGAGGACGTTGAGGACCTCATCGCGGACCTCGAGCACGCCTTCACCTTCCTCCGGTGACCGCAACCTCCCCGGCGTTGGCCTCCGCAACCACCCGCGGCTGGATCGCGACGGCGGCCGGTGCTGCCGCCGTCGTCCTGGCCCTGGTGGTGCTGTACTCCGCCTACATTCCGCTGATGAACGACTTCGAGGTCTACTACTACGGCGGCAGCCGCGTGCTGCAGACCGGGGAGACCGCAGCCAACGAGCTGTACGCGCCGCGTGACGGCCTCCCGTTCACGTATCCGCCGTTCGCGGCGCTGCTGTTTGCGGGGCTGGCGCTGCTGCCGCTCGGGACCAGCGGCCTGATCTTTATTACGACGGCGCTGGTGGGGGCCGCCGTG
>DATCVX010000159.1:0-14677 GCA_036566705.1 Arthrobacter sp.
TCACCGACCCGGTCGGCCCGGAACCACCTGACGTTCTCTGATTCGTCGGCGAGGGCGGCCTCGGTGGGCTGCACCAGCGCCCAGTAGACGATGGAGACAACGCGCTGGCTGGGCGAACGGTGCAGGCCGCCGAACGCATAGAGCTGTTCCAGGTAGCTGGGCGCCAGGCCCGTGGTTTCCTGCAGGTTGCGCGACGCCGCGTCCTGGAGGGATTCGGCATGGGTCAGGGGTCCGCCGGGGAGCGCCCACAGGTCCTTGTACGGTTCACGGATGCGGCGGACCAGCGGGATCCACAGCGTGGGGCGGCCGGACTTTTCACTGGGGCGCAGGGCGAAAATGACCGTGGAGATGGCGAGCGACGGAGGCGCGCTCCGGCGCTCCGCCACATTGGCTGCACTGGTGTACACGATGCCCACCCCGCTCTCCCCGATTAGTTAAAGTCACATTGACCAGAACTAATTCTAAGCCCCGCCTGCCCTGAATCAAAATGTTTCTGCCAGAAAGACGTCCCAGGGCGGGAGCGGCTGCCGCGCCCGCACTGACGCCCGCCGCGAATCCGGAATCGGACAATTTGGGCGTCCAAGGCATCCACGTTCATACAATTTCCTCCTGAAACCCCAGGGAAAGAAGCAATTTGGCCACCCCTTCCCCACATCACAAACCAAACTGCATCCCTAGGGGCAGGCTGAAGGACGGCAGCAGCCTGCCGAAGCGGTAAATTCGAGTGGTCCCACGAGGACCACCAACTACACCCCAAGAAGGTTAAAAAGGCATGACAATGAAGTCCACGCAGGTGCGGGCGGAAACCCACCTCGGCCACAGCATGAAACCCCGCCAGCTCACCATGATGGGGCTGGGGAGCGCGATTGGCGCCGGCCTCTTCCTGGGCTCCGGCGCCGGAGTCCAGGCCGCCGGGCCGGCTGTGCTGGTTTCGTACCTGGTGGCGGGAACGCTGATCATCCTGGTGATGTGGGCGCTGGGCGAAATGGCCGCAGCCAACCCGACCAGTGGCGCGTTCTCGGTGTACGCCGAACGCGCCTTGGGGAAGACCGCCGGCGCCACGGTGGGCTGGCTGTGGTGGCTGCAGCTCGTCGTCGTGATCGCCGCCGAAGCCCTGGGCGCGGCGGGACTGCTGTTCTCCGTCTGGCCCGTCATCCCCGTCTGGGCCCTCGCCTTCATCTTCATGGTGGTGTTCACCGCCATCAACCTCGCCAGTGTCAGGAACTTCGGCGAGTTCGAGTTCTGGTTCGCCATCCTCAAAGTCGCCGCCATCGTCCTCTTCCTGGCGGTCGGCGCCGCGCTGCTGCTGGGGTTTCTTCCCGACGTCGCGTCGCCGGGACTTTCCAACATCACCGAAGACTTCGCCCCGGCAGGCCTCGGCGGGGTGGCCACCGCCCTGTTTGTGGTGATCTTCGCCTTTGGCGGCACCGAGATCGTTTCCGTGGCCGCGGCCGAGACCGAGGACCCTGAACACAGCGTCGGCAGGGCCATCAAGACCGTGGTGTGGCGGATCCTGGTCTTCTACATCGGCTCGGTCTTTGTTATTGCGGCGGTCCTGCCGGCCACCTCGGAAGGCCTCGCGTCGCCGTTCGCAGGAGTCCTCAACGCCGCCCGGATCCCGGGTGCCGGCACGGCAATCACCCTGGTCGCCGTCGTCGCGCTTCTCTCCGCCCTGAATGCAAACCTCTACGGCGCCTCCCGGATGGCCTACTCGCTGTCCGAGCGCGCCGAGGCGCCGCGGTTCCTGTCCCGGCTGGGCGGGGCGGGCGTGCCCATGCTTGCCGTCGGCGTTTCGGTGGCCTTTGGTTTTGCTGCGACGGTCCTGGAACTGCTGTTCCCGGAGCGGATCCTGCCGGCCCTCTTCCAGCTGGTGGGTTCCACCTGCCTGGTGGTGTGGGGCACGGCCCTCGTCTCGCAGCTGATCCTGCGCCGCCGGGCGGACCGGGACGGGACTCCGCTGCCGCTGCGGATGAAAGGCTACCCGGGGCTGACCATCCTGGGACTGGTGCTTCTGGGCCTGATCTTCGCCGTCGGCTTCAGCGCGGAAAGCAGCCGCATCCAGCTGCTCAGCACCTTCGTCCTGGTTGCCTGCCTCGCTGCGGCGTGCCGGACCGGTGCGCGGCTCACCTCCCGCGGGCGCCGGCCCAAGTAGGTCGCGGGAACGGGAAAGAGGCCCTTCGAAACCAGCAAATCCGCTGTTGAACTGCCCGGTCCGCAGGCAGGTAAAGTGGTGCGTACCTTCGGTGGGGCAGGCGACAGGATGAATGTCGGCGATCCCTGATCGTGTTCGAGGTGCCGGACCATACCGCCGGGATCGTGGGCACGGTCCCGAAGGACGAGGCACCGAAGCGCCGGGTCCGCCTGGGCGCCGTACTTGATGAGGACTGACACCATGAGCGGCAGGCACACCGGCGAGATGCATTCCCACACCGTTGAGGGCACCGACCCCCAGCTGTACGTGCAGGTGCACGATCCCGCGCAGGACATCGGGCTCAGGCCCGTCCTGCTGCTCCATGGCTTTTCCTCCTCAAGCAAACTCAACTGGGAGGACACCGGCTGGGTGCCGGCGCTGCTGGAGGCCGGCCGGCGCGTCATCACCGTGGACCTGCCGGGCCACGGCCGCAGCGGCGCCCCGGAGGACCGGGACTCCTACTCCCCCAGCCGCATCCGCGCGGACCTGCTCCAGATCGTGTTCGACGCCGGCGTCCGGCCACTTCGCGACGGCGACCCGGCGAGCGGCCTGGACGTGGTGGGCTACTCGCTGGGCTCCCGGCTCGCCTGGGAATTCGGCGCCACCCAGCCCGAGATTGTCCACCGGCTGGTCCTGGGCGGCCCGAATGTCACCGACCCGCTGGCCGCCTTCGACCTGGTTGCAGCCCAGCGGTACCTCGCCGACGGAACTCCCATTGCTGACGAGTCCACAGCCGGGCTGCTGAAGATGGCCATGCTGCTGCCCAGCAACAATATCTTCGCCCTGCTTTCCCTGGTTGAGGCAATCAAGGACGAGCCATACGATCCTGCCGAAGCCGTCCCCCATGTGCCCATGCTCCTGGTGGCAGGCGACAAGGACGAGCGGGCCGCAACCATGCCGCAACTGGCGGAACTTGGCAAAAAGGCCGGCTCGATGTCCGAGCAGCTCCTGCTTCCCGGCCGCAACCACACCAATGCGATCACCAGCAGGGCATTCAAGCAGGGAGCCATCAACTTCCTGGCGGTCTGACCCTCCGCCTACACCCCGGCGGATGCCCTGCCCTGGCCGGGATCGGCGTCGCGCGCTGCAACCGGCGCCGACTCCAGTGCCGCCCCTGCCCGGATTGATGCCGGCCTGGATACGGCCATCAATGGCATCATCGGCGCGAACGGCGGTTATCAAGGGCCTGTCCCGGCTCTCGAAATACGCGGCCTCACCCGACATCTCCGACGACGCCGGGGAAAACACGCTCTCCACCGCCGACGGGGCCGGCCTCCTCGCAGAACTGTCCCAGGGCAGGCTACTCAACCAGGAGCACACGGAGCAGCTGCTGTCCTCCAGGCAGGACACCAACTACGAAGACCTCATTCCGGCCGCGGTCCACGAAATCACCGAGGCCGTGACCGCCGCCCTGTTCTGACCCTGGCGGGCCGTGCAGGGCAGGCACCAGCTTCCCGGCACGGCAGTGGCAGAAGGTAGGCTGGAAGCGGGGCGGATTCAGCCGGAGAGGGAACAATGAGCACGCGTTTTGAAGACCGCACGGATGCCGGTGAGCGTCTGGCAGCGGTGCTGACGCAGTTCCGGGAACGTCCCGACGCCATTGTCCTGGGGCTGGCGCGCGGCGGGATCCCGGTGGCCGCCGCCGTGGCGAAGGCCCTGTACCTGCCGCTCGGTGCTGTGCTGGTCCGGAAGCTGGGCATCCCCGGCCACGACGAGACCGCCTACGGGGCCCTGGCGTGGTCGAACGGGCGCGTTGTACGGCTGCTCAACAGGCCCCTGATGTCCCGCGTCCTGGAACACGGTGTCCGCCAGGAGTGGCTGGATGAAGTGGAGCAAAGGGAACGCACGGAGCTCCTCCGCCGGGTGGAAATATACCCTGCCATCAGGCACGACCTCACCGGGAAAACAGCGCTGCTCGTCGACGACGGCCTGGCAACGGGAGCCACCATGCGGGCAGCTGTCGAAGCTGCCCGGTCCGGCGGCGCAGCCCGCGTTGTGGCGGCAGCGCCTGTTGGCTCAGTGGAAGCTGAAGCCGCCGTCGCCGCCGTTTGCGATGCTGTCCTCTGCCTGCACCTGCCGGGCAAGTTCCGCGCCGTGGGCAGCTTTTACCGCCGTTTTGAGCAGCTGACGGACGAGGATGCCATCAGCCAGCTCGAACAGTAGGCGCGGGGCTCAGCCGCCCGTTAACGGACACCAGGCACGGACCGAGGGGTCCGTGCCTGGCATCTGCAGCTCCACGCTGCAGCCATTCAGTTCCTAGTGGTGGCTGATTCCCAGCGGGCGGCCCTTGGTTTCCTTGGCCAGCAGGACACCGACGGCCGAGATCACGCACAGGATCATGATGTAGATACCGATAGAGCCGGTCCACTTGGTGCTCTGCAGCAGCGACTCCGCGATGGTGGCCGCAAAGGCTCCGCCGAGGATTGCACCGAAGGCGTAGCCGATGGAGATGCCGGAGTAGCGCACGTTGGCCGGGAACATCTCGGCGTACATCGCGGACATGGGTCCGTAGGACAGACCGAGGCCGATGGTCAGGACAAACAGGGCCACGCCGTAAAGCACGATGTCCTTGGTGTCGATCAGGGCGAACATCGGGATCATCCACGCGAACACGATGCCGTAGCCGATCAGGAAGGTCTTAACCCGGCCGATCCTGTCAGAGAGCCATCCGCCGACGAGGGTGAAGATGAGCCAGCCGAAGGATGCCAGGGTGGTGGCCAGCAGGATCTGCGGGGTGGGCATCTTCAGGGTCCGGGTGGCGTAGGAGATGAAGAAGGCAATCAGCAGGTAGCCGGCGGCGTTGTTGCCGATGAAGATCATGGTGGAGAAGAGGACGGCCTTCTTGTGCTTCCGAATGAGCTCGCCGAGGGGCGCCTTGCTCGCTTCCTTGCGGGCCGCCATCTCCTTGAAGACCGGGCTCTCAGCCACGGCGCGGCGGATCAGGTACCCGACCGCGATCAGCACGATGGACAGCAGGAACGGAACCCGCCAGCCCCATGCGGCGAAGTCCTCCTTGGACATGCTGCTGTTGAGGAAGAACAGCAGCCCGGTGGCCAGGATCATGCCCACCGGAACACCAATCTGCGGGTACGCGCCGAACAGCCCGCGCTTGTTCAGGGGTGCGTGTTCGACCGCCATCAGCGCGGCACCTCCCCACTCTCCGCCGGCCGAGAAGCCCTGGACAATGCGAAGGGTGATCAGCAGGATGGGTGCCCAGACGCCGATCTGGCCGTACGTGGGCAGCATGCCGATCAGCGCCGTGGCAGCACCCATCACGAGGAGGGTGAACACCAGCATTGCCTTGCGCCCGAGGCGGTCACCCAGGTGGCCGGCGACGACGGCGCCCAGCGGCCGGAACAGGAAGCTGATGCCGATCAGGGCAAACGAGAGAATCTGCGCCAGACCGGGGTTCGAGGCCTGCAGCGGGGTGAGGAACAGCGGCGAAAGCAGCGTCCCCGTCAACTGGGCGAAGATGAAGAAGTCGTACCACTCGATGGTGGTGCCTACGAGGGTCCCGGCCAGGACCTTGCGTTCTTCCCTCCGGGTGCTGGGGCCGGCAAGTGAATCCACCAAAGAAGGTGTGGTCATTGAAACTCCATTGTTTAAGGCAGGGGTGCTGCCACGTGAAACGCCTTCATGATTACCGACAGAACGGTCAGTTAGTTAGTAGGGTACTACGAAAAAGTGAGGCAGAACACGCCTGCCGGGATTTTTCGGTCAACTGCGGCGGTTTGAGACCTCAGTCGTCCCTGGACAGGAACTCCCTTACCCTTGCCCGGACGGGCCCGCGGTCATACGAACTGACCAGGGCGCCGGCCATCCTGACAGGGTCGCCGAAGAAGAAATACTCATAGAGCGCCTGCCGTCCCGAGAACGAGGAGACACTGGCATCAAACGCCAGCTTGAACAGCCTCACGCGCTCCGGGCCGGTGAGAGTCTTGGCCTGCAGGTACAGCTCGATGTCGGGCAGCGCATCGCCGGCTACGTCGGCTTCGCCGGGAAGGGCCATCAGGCCGGAGGCGGAAAACTTCCGGATGATCTGCGGGAAGCGCTGGGCAACCTTGGGATACCAGTTCCGGGCAGCATTCAGGGTGGACCACTTGGGCAGCATCACGCCGTCGTCGTTCAACGCCGCCTCCGCCTCTGACGCAATCATCAGCGCCTTGCCGATCTCAACCGCCTGGATCAGCTCGGCGAGATCCTCCTGGATGTGCTGGAAACCGTCGATGCCGATCGAGTCGGCAATTTCGGACGCAAGGCCCAGGAAGAACTCGCTCTTGGCGATCGTGCGCGTGACCACCTGGTGCGTCATGAGTGCTGCGGCACCGGTTGCGGAGTAAAAAACGTTACACAGTTCCGGATGCCCGAGCATGAAGATCCGCTCATTGGGGACGAACGTATTGTCAAAAACGACGACGGCGTCCATCTCCTCGAAGCGGCTGGCCAGCGGCTCGTCGTGCCTGCCTCCGCCGTGGTGCAGGGAGGTGCGGCACAGGTACCTGACGCCTTCGGCATCGTTCGGGACCGCGAAGGCATACGAGTAGGGGGCGTCCTCGGGCGTCCCGCGCAGGATGGTGGACGGGAACACCAGAAGCTCATCCGCTATCGGCGCGATGGTGGCCAGCATCCGGGCGCCTCGGACCACGATGCCGTCTTCGCGCTCTTCGACGACGCGTGCGGACAGCTGGCCGCCCAGCTGCTCGGATCCCGACACGGAGCGGTTGGCCTGCGGCGGAATCAGGGTGTGCGTGGCAAGGAGATCGTTTTCGCGGCAGTGCTCGTAGTATCTGCGGATGTTTTCACCGAACATCGGATCCACCTGCCCGAACCACTTTTCCGAGGCGGCGAGCGCCGTCAGCGCACTGTTCATGTAGTCCCCGGTGCGGCCCAGAAAGCCGTTGGAGTACTCCGCCCAGGTCCTGGTGGCAGCGCGGCGGAGGGCCAGGTCCTCCTTGGTCCGCGGGACCAGGAAGGAAGCGCTGACCTTGTCACCGGTAGTAGGCGAATCGTAGGTCAGCGCCGCAGCATGCCGGGGATCTTGCTGCATATCAAAAAGCCGGGCGTAGGTTCGTGCCACGTTGGCAAAGGAAGGGTGCTCGGCAACGTTCGCGGTGACCGCCTCGCCGTCGATCATGATGTGCGGGGTCATGGAATTGAGCTTGTCCAGATACTGCTGGCCGGTGCGGATGCCCATGGTGCTTTCTCCAGTCGTCGTTGAACTGCCAAATGGTTTCCTGCGGCGGACCACGGGGTCAGAGGAGGTTCTCCATCCCCAGCTGGCTCTCCGGAATAATGGTGAAGCTGCTGTTCGCGAAGGCCAGCGCGTCACCGCTGCGGTAATTGAAGTCGGCCACCTCGCCCACGTAGAGGGTGTGGTCTCCGCCGGGGTAGGCCGCCCAGGGCGCGCATTCGAACCAGGCCAGGACCCCTGACAGCCGCGGCGCCGTGCCGCCTTCAACCCACAACGGTTCCGGTCCCGGACGGCCGGCGAAGTGCAGGGCCAGATGCCGTTGTTCAGCCCCCAGGATGTTGACGGTGAACGGCCGTCCCGCCAACTCATCATGCGCCCTCGCGCTGCGTGCAATGCTGACGAGGACCAGGGGCGGATCCATGGATACGGCGGTGAAGGAGTTGACCGTGATGCCGTGGCGCCTGGTGGCTCCGTCGAAGGTCACGATGGCCACTCCGGTGGCGAACCTGCCCAGGCTGCCGCGGAAATGGTGCGACCGCGGGGCCGACGTCCTGCGGGCGGCTGACGGATCGGCCGTGTTCCGTGAATCGGAAATCATCCTGAACCTCAACCTGTGACCGCCGCGGCGCTGGACCCTGGTCGGAACGAGTTCTATATTTGAACTAATAATTCTTATATAGGACGCTACTCGGATGAGGGCGGCAGCACAAGAGCCGGCCGGCCACGCGGTCGGAGCCACTTAGGATGGACACCATGAACCCCACAGCCGCCGCCCCCGCGGGAGCAGCTCAGGCGCAGGCGTCGCCGTCGCAGACCCTCTCGCGGGGCATCAGGGCGCTCGAAATCCTGGCCGCAGCCCAGAACCCGCTGACCATCGCCGAGCTTGCCGATGCCATGGGCGTGCACCGGTCCGTCGCGTACCGGATCCTGCGAACGCTGGAGGACCACTCTCTGCTGGTACGGGACGACGCCGGCCGCGTGCAGCCTGGCCCCGGCCTGGCGGTCCTCGCCCGGGGCGTCTCGCGAAACCTCCAGACCGCAGCCATGCCGGAACTCACCCACCTGGCCAACACCCTGGACATGACGGCTTTTGTGGCCGTGTGGGACCATCTCGACTGCATCACCCTGGTGACCGTGGAACCGAGGCACTCCAGCGCGACGGTGGCCCAGCACCCGGGCACCCGGCATCCCGTCAGTGCCGGCGCCCCCGGCATCGCAATCCAGTCTGCGCTGACTGAGGCGGAGTGGGCACAGCTCGCGCCGGGGATCCCCTACCGGCCCGAGGCAACTGACGCCCGCCGCGCAGGCTACTCAGCCAGCCATGACGAGGTAATCGCGGGCGTGTCATCGCTGGCCGCACCGGTCCGGGTTCCCGGCGGACGACCGGCCGCGCTCGCCGTCGTCTACATCCGGTCGTCGCATGATCCGGCCACTGTGGGCGCCGCCCTCGCCGAAAGCGCTGCCCGGATTGAACGCCAGCTGGCCTGAGCACCGCTGAGACGGCGCGGCGGCTTAGGCCCGCTTCCGGCGGATCACGACGGCGGACGCCGCACCCAGCAGGACCAGGGCCACCGCCGCGGCAACCGGCACCAGGAACGCCACCGAATAGCCGTGGGCCTGCGCCAGCTGGCCGGCCACCGCGGAACCGGCGGCAGTGCCCGCCACGATGCCGCTGGCCAGGGCCGTCATCACGGTACCCAGCCGGCCTGCCGGGGCGATGAGGCCGCCGATCGCGAAGACCGTTACCATGACCGGGCCAACCGGGATGCCCAGGACCAGGAGAACCAGCACCATGCCCGTCGCCGTCGTTGGCACCAAGAGCAAAGAGGCCAGCGCCGCCATCAGCACAGCCCCCAGCAGCCACCGCGCTGAGACGGTGAGCCGTTGCGGCCAGTAGGCCACGGACAATGCTGCGACCGCGGAGCTCACACCCATCACGGCATACAGCAGGCCGGCAAATTCCGAGGTGGCAAAGCCTGCCGCGAACGAACTCAGTGCTGTCTGCGTAGAACCGAAGAACGTGCCCATGCAGACCATGGCCAGTACCGGGAGGGCCACGGCCCAAGGGATGCCGGGTGCGCTGCCGGTCGGCGGCGTTGCCTTGCGGCCCGCCTTAACGGCACTTCCGGGTCCCGCGGAAACGCGAGGGTGGACGGGCACGGCCCGGTGCGTCCGGTGGACAGCGAACGCGGGAACAAGGGTGACGGTCAGGGCAGCGGCAAGGGCAAGGGGAAGCCACGGTGTGACGAGGCTGGCCAGGATTCCCACCAGGGCGGGCCCCAGGACAAAGGTGAGTTCGTCCGCTGTGCTCTCATAGGACAGGGCAGTGTCGAGGTCCTGTTTGTTTGCAGCCTTGTTGGCGGCGGCCGCACTGCTTCGCGGGCTTTGGGACGTCAGAGCCATCCACCGGACCCGTGCCAGCGGGCCGACCTGCGGGCAGCTGGCCCCCGAGACAAACGCGGCGCCGAGCAAGGCCGCGGGGAAGGCCCCGGGCGGGGTCATGGCATAGGCTGCGGCGATCAGTACGAGCACAGCAAGGGTGTTGAAGGCGGCTGCGACCAGCAGGACCGGGCGCTGGCCCAGCCGGTCGGCCAGGGCACCAAGCACGGGTGCGCCAACAGCAGAGCCGATTCCGACGGCACCTGCTGCGGTGCCGCCCACGGCGTACGAGCCGCTGACCGAGGTCACCAGGGTCAGGGTACCGACGGTGAGCATGGCCAAAGGCAGGCGGGCGAAGAGTCCCAGGGGAACAAAGCTGCGTCCGGCCAGCTGCGGAAGCCGGGCAAAGCGGCCTTTTCCGGACGGCCTGGCAGCATCGGGTCCGGGGCCTTCAAGCCGGGGACCGCGCTGCAGGGAAGGGGTTGTGGGGAGGGTCGAAGGATTCAAGGTTCCGGGCTCGTTCAGTCATGCGCATCGTCCCTCCTCCCGATGCGCCCAACCCGGTAACTGTCCGATTATATAGCCCCGCAGACCAGGTCAGGGTGCCGGCATGCCCCCTATGAGAGCGGCGGCGCCGCGTCGGAAATGTG
The DNA here is from genome assembly GCA_036566705.1 of Arthrobacter sp. Lineage (GTDB taxonomy): Bacteria > Actinomycetota > Actinomycetes > Actinomycetales > Micrococcaceae > Arthrobacter. Next base: position 10,412 of record DATCVX010000159.1, read on the forward strand.
GAGCGTGGATCCGTTGCGGCCCTTGACCACCTGGAGCTGGACTCCGATGCGCTGCTTCATCTCGCCCACATGGCTGACCAGCCCCACCACCCGGCCGCCGTCCCGCAGGCCTTCGAGTGCGTCCATCACCTGTTCGAGCGACTGCTCGTCCAGGCTGCCGAAGCCCTCGTCCACAAACAGCGTCTCTATCTGGATTCCCCCGGATTCGTGCTGGACCACATCGGCGAGGCCGAGCGCCAACGACAGGGATGCCATAAATGATTCACCGCCGGAAAGTGTTGACGTGTCGCGGCGGTGCCCCGTCCACTGGTCCACCACTTCCAGTCCCAGTCCGGATTTGGCTCCGCGCGCGGCTTTGGCATCGGTGTGCTGGAGCAGGTACCGGCCGTCGCTCATGGCGACAAGGCGCTCAGATGCCGCAAGGGCCACCTGCTCCAGCCGTGCGGCGAGGACGTAACTGTTCAGGCTCATGCGGTAGGTGTTGTCGCCGCGTCCGCCCGCGGCTTCCGCCAAAGCGGTCAGCATCCGGGCGCGCTCCCGCGGAGCGTTTCCGGAGCCTGCAAGGTCCTGGTATTCGGCCACGATGGCATCCAAGGATTCCTCGCAACGCTTGGCCATGCCCGCCGCCATGCCAGCAGTGCGTGCTTCTGCCTCGGCCTGTGCAGCAGCTGACCGCAGCGCCGCGAGCTGAGGCTCGTCCGGGACCAGGCCGGAGGCCAGTTCGTCAAGGGCGAGGATCACCTCCTCGGAGGCAAAGAGCTCGGCCACCCTGGCTTGTTCGTCGTGTCCCGCGCGGACGGTGGCCTGCAGGGAGGCAGCCTCGGCACTGTCCAGCAGCCCGGCCCGGGCCTCTCCGGCCGTGCCGAAGCCCGCTTTCGGCAGGGCCAGCTCCAGCTGCTGCCTGGCCTCGGCTGCGCGGAGCTCGGCCTGGTCCAGCTGGGTCTGGGCCTGCACGGTCTTTTCAAGTGTTCCGGCCGCATCCTTCAGCGCACGCAGCCGGTGCGTGAGGTCGCGGTGGCCGGACCTGAGGCCGGACAGCGATTCGCTGAGGGCCGCTGCCTGTTCCAGGACTTCGGCCAGGGTGGACTCCACCTGGGCAAGCTCCGCGCCGGCGCCTGACCTGCCCGTCTCCGCTTCGGCGATGCGGGTTTCGATTCCGGTGAGCCGCAACCGCATCCCTGCCAGCTTGTCAGCCGCCTGCGCGGAGCGTTCGGCAGCCTGCCGCGCCTCATCGGCTGCCTCCCGGGCTGCATCTTCGGGGGTGTCCCCGCCCTGGCCTGCCAGGACGGCCACCAGCTGCTTCGCCGCTGCCAGCTCTGTGCCCAGCGCTGAGAGCCGGGCCTCGGCCGCTTCGAACTCCCCGCGGGCATCCTCTTCGACCTCGCCCAGCAGGAGGGCTGACCGGGCCGCCTTTGCCGGGGACGGGTGATCGGGGCTGCCACACACAGGGCAGGGCACGTCGTCGGCGAGCTGCGCCGCGAGTTCAGCTGCCGCATTCGCCAGGCGCTCTTCGCGGAGGTCGAGCCAGCGGCGCTTTTTCTGAAGCTGGTCCTCGCGGCACGCCTCGTAGTGCCCTGACGCCAGCTGCTGTGCCGCCACGGCAGTCCGGTAGCGGCGGACGACGTCCAGCAGTTCGTCGGCCGCGGCTGCTTCCTTGGTGTGCATGACGGCGGCTGCAGCCAGTTCGGCCAGTGGCTCCAAGCCCGCGGACAGGTCCGTGTACTCCGCCCGCAGGGCCTGGAGCCTGCCGCCAAGTTCAACCTCAGTAACCTGCAGCTCTTCCTTTTGGCGGCCCAGGCTGGCCCGCCTGGCGGTGAGGGCCCGGAGCCTTTCTTCGTCCGGCAACCGCGCCTCCACCACGGCGAGGAGCGAGCGAAGCCGGCTCAGTTCCGAGGCGGCATCGGGTGCGTCCGGATCAAGCCACTCCAGCTCCGGGTCCTCGTCGGCTGCCATTCGCAGCAGCGTGAGGGCTGACTCGCGGGCTGCAGCCGCACTCCGGAGCCGGGCTTCTGCCTTCTCCACAGCCTGCAGGTGGCCGGTCAGGACTTCCGCCTGGCGGTGCCGGGAAAGCCGCGCCGCGTGCTCGTCCAGGACCGGCGCTGCCTCGTCGGCCGCCGTTTTCCGGGCTGCCGCGGCTTCCAGCCTGCGCTGCCGCTCCGTCCTGGCAACTGCACTGTCCAGGGACTGTTTGTGCTCCTGGCTCAGCGAATTCGCTGCCTCCGCCTCGCCTGCCAGACTGGCGGCACGGACGCCCAGGGCCGCCTGCAGCCACGCCATCCGGGCCTCGGCATCCCCTTCCGGCGGCGCCCCGGCGTCGTCGAGGCCGACGGCGGATACCTCGGCTTCAGCCCTGGCTGCCAGCAGCTCGAGTTGTCCGTTTAGCCGTGAAACGTCGTTTCGTGCGGCCTGGGCCAGGAGTGAGAGTTCCTGTTCCACTGCTTCGAAACGCTGGGTGCCGAACAGTTTCTGCAGCAGATCCAGGCGGTCTGCTGCCTTGGAACGCAGGAACGCGGCGAATTCGCCCTGCGGGAGCATCACCACGCGCGTGAATTGTTCGCGGTCCATCCCCAGGAGGGCGGTGATCTCGGCGCCTGCTTCATCGTTGCGCCCGGATTTTTCGATCCAGTCCCCGTTCACGCGTTCGCGCAGGAGCGTCTTGGCCTGCTGGGTGGTGAACCCGTTCTTCCCGCGCGCGCTGGGCTTGTCCCACGCCGGCGAACGGGTGACTTCGAAGTGCCGGCCCTGGGCCGAGAACTCGCAGCTGACGGCCGGTTCCATGGCGGGGTCCGCGTGGTCGCTGCGCAGGCGCTTGCCGTCCTGCCGCGCGCCTGGAACCGATCCGTAGAGTGCGAAGCAGATGGCGTCCAGGACACTGGTCTTGCCCGCACCCGTGGGTCCGTTGAGGAGGAACAGCCCATGGGCGCTGAGCCTGTCGAAGTCGATTTCCTCGGTGCCGGCGAAGGGCCCGAACGCGGAGATCCGCAGCCGGTGGATCCTCACAGCGACGCCTCCTGGAGCCGCACGTTGTCCAGGGCCGCTGCGAGCGCAGCCCTTTCCGCGTCGTCGGGTTCCCGGCCGCGGACATGGCCGAGGAATCCGCAGCAGACCGAGAGGTCGTCCTCGGCCTCTGCCAGCCTGCTGCTGTAGCTGGATACTGACTTCACGGCTCCGCCCTGGGGATCAAAGCCCAGCACCAGGGTGTCCGGGAAGCGCGACCGCAGTCTTTCCATGGCCTGGGCGGGCCGCTGGGCATCCGTCAGGGTGATCTGGCAGTAGGCGTCTTCTGCCCAGGCGTGGTCGCTGGATTCCAGCAGTTCCGTGATCCCGCCGCGGAGCACGGCAAGCTTCCGCGGTGCGTCCCAGGCCAGTTCCGTAACGCTGGCAACCCCGGCCGGGCCGACGTCGATCAGCCAGCCGCCTTTTTGGTGTTTGGCTTCCGAGAAGGAATAGGCCAGCGGGGACCCGGAGTACCTGACCTGGGGAGAGAGCGACTGCCGGCCGTGCAGGTGGCCCAGTGCGGTGTAGCTGAAGCCGTCGAAAAGGTCCAACGGGACGGCTCCCACTCCCCCGATGCTGAGGTCCCGTTCGCTGTCCGAGCTGATGCCGCCGCTGGCAAAGGTGTGTGCCAGCACCACGGAATGGACAATGCCCTGGGCGCTGCGGCGCTGCAGGTCGGCACGGATGAGCTCCGTGGCCGCGCGCGTGACTTCGAAGTGGCTGGCCGTCGCCACACCCAGCTGTTCCGCCACCAGGCGCGGCTCCAGCCACGGAATGCCGTAAATGGCCAGCATGGCGCCCTCAGCCCCGGCGTCCGCAGCGTCTGTTCCGTCCAGGGGCAGCAGCAGCGGCTGGTCCAGTTCGGCCAGCCTGGTGCGGAGGTGCACTCCGCCGCGTTCCAGAAGGCGGGAGGCAAAGCCCAGCCTGATGGCGGAGTCATGGTTGCCGCTGGTCAGGACCACTTTGGCGCCGGCTCCGGTCAGCCTGACCAGGGCGTCGTCCAGCAGGCCCACGACGTCCACGCCCGGCAGCGCGCGGTCGTATACGTCGCCGGCGATCAGGACCACGTCAACAGCGTTTTCCGTGACGGCGCTGACGAGCTGGTCGATGAAGGACCGCTGGGCGTCCAGCATCCCGACGCCGTGGAACGACCGGCCCAGATGCCAGTCCGATGTGTGCAATAACCGCATATTCCTACGCTAGCGGCTGGCACTGACAGTTTGAGCCAGCCCCGCTGCGGGGCCCTGGCGCTCGTGCACGGCCGGGCCC
>DATCVX010000160.1:0-6858 GCA_036566705.1 Arthrobacter sp.
GGTGGTTCCTGGGGCGGCGGCTGCCGGCATGGTGCGGGCCTTTCGTGGGGGTTCCCCAGCATTATTCCACCCGCGTCTTCCGGAGCCGCGGACAAACCGCTATAGTTCTAATAAATGAATGCCATTCATTTAGTGATGCGCATCACCCGCGCAGCCGCAGAGAGGACATCATGCTGAACCTAAACCGCGACGTTGTGGTCGTGGGAGCGGGACCCTCCGGGTTGACCGCAGCCCGTGAACTGAAAAAAGCCGGCCTGAGCGTGGCCGTACTGGAAGCCCGCGACCGCGTAGGCGGCCGGACCTGGACGGACACCGTTGACGGCGCCGTGCTGGAGATCGGCGGCCAGTGGGTCTCGCCGGACCAGGCGGTTCTCCTGGACCTGCTGGACGAACTGGGCCTGAAAACCTACTCCCGCTACCGCGACGGCGAGTCCGTCTACATCGGCGCCGACGGCAAACCCGTGCGTTACACCGGCGACTCCTTCCCGGTGGACCCGGCCACCGCCGTCGAAATGGACAAGCTCATTGCCTTGCTGGACGGGCTGGCCGCCGAAATCGGTGCCACCGAGCCGTGGGCGCACCCCAAGGCCCGCGAACTGGACACCATTTCCTTCCACCACTGGCTGCGCGCCAACTCCGAGAACGAGGAAGCGTGCAACAACATCGGACTGTTCATCGCCGGCGGCATGCTTACCAAGCCCGCGCACGCCTTCTCCGCCCTCCAAGCCGTGCTGATGGCCGCCTCCGCAGGCTCCTTCACGCACCTCACCGACGAGGACTTCATCCTGGACAAGCGCGTGGTGGGCGGGATGCAGCAGGTCTCCCTGCTGCAGGCGCAGGAGTTGGGCGACGACGTCATCCTTGGCAGTCCGGTGCGCACTATCAACTGGACGGAAGTCGGCGACGGCGGCCACAGCGTCAGTGTGGTCTCCGAGCGGGCCACCGTGAACGCGCGGTTCGTGATCATGGCAGTGCCGCCAAACCTGTACTCCCGGGTGTCCTTCAACCCGCCGCTGCCGCGACGCCAGCACCAGATGCACCAGCACCAGTCGCTGGGCCTGGTCATCAAGGTCCACGCCGTCTACAGCACGCCCTTCTGGCGAAAAGAAGGGCTGTCCGGCACGGGCTTCGGCGCGAGCTCGCTGGTCCAGGAGGTCTACGACAACACGAACCATGGTGATTCGCGCGGAACGCTGGTGGGTTTCATTTCGGACGAAAAGGCCGACGCCGTCTTTGAGTTGGGTGCCGACGAACGCAAGCGGGTGGTGCTGGAGTCGATCGCCGGGTTCCTGGGGGACAAGGCCCTTGAGCCCGAGGTGTACTACGAATCGGACTGGGGCTCAGAGGAGTGGACCCGGGGTGCCTACGCCTCCAGCTACGACCTGGGCGGACTCCACCGCTACGGGAAGGACCAGCATGCACCGGTTGGCCCCATCTACTGGTGCTCCTCGGACCTCGCCGCCGAAGGCTACCAGCACGTGGACGGCGCCATCCGGATGGGCCGGCTGACCGCAGCCCGCATTGCCGAGGTTGCGCGCGTGCGGGAGCCCGCCGGAGTGTAGCGGGCAGAGTGCTGCAGCTCTACTAGAAAATAAGCATACTTACCAATAGGCTGGCGCGGGGGAGCTTCCCCTTTTGACCAGAACGAGGTGAGGGCATGACGGACACTGAGAACATCAGCAAAGTTACGGACATCATTAACGATTCCCGGATCGGTATGTTGACCACCATCAACGAAGAAGGCGCCCTGGTCAGCCGGCCGCTGGCGGTCCAGGACGTCCTGGACGATGGTGACATGTGGTTCTTCACGGGCCTCGGCACCTCCCAAGTGGCCCATATACGGGCGGATCCGCGCGTTAATGTTTCCTTTGGCAAGCGTACGGAATGGGTTTCCGTGGCGGGTACCGCCGAGGTGGTCACCGACCGTGCCAAGATCCGCGAGCTGTGGAACCAGGCTGTTGAAGCGTGGTTCCCGGACGGACCCGACACCCCCGAGGTGTGCCTGCTCCGCGTGGACTCGGACTCCGCCGAATACTGGACCAGCCCCGGCGGAACGGCCGCCACGGTCCTGCAGTGGGTGAAGTCCAAGGTCACCCACAGCCGGATGAGCGTGGGTGAAAGCGGCACCGTAGAGCTGTAGTGTGCCTGGAGGACCGGGCGCGGGCAGCCGCACTGGCGGCTGCCCGGGCTTCACCGCAGGAACCGGGCTTCACCGCAGGAAAAGGTAGAAGACCAATGCCAGGCCTGGACCGAGTGCCTGTCCGATGGCACTGGTGAGCAGGCGCTTCTCGGTGATCCACAGCCAGATGCCAAGGATGAACTGGCTCGCGCAGCAGAAGAGCACGATCGCTGACCCACTGGCGGCGTTGCCGGAAAAGTTCACCATCCAAAGTCCCGAGGCGATGCCCAATGCAAAGGCGATGTTGTAGGCACCGACGTTCATAGCCCACATGCGCACGGCCGGAACATCTTCGGGTTTGATCAGAAAGATCCTGTAAAAGCGGCGGTCGCCGTGACGGAAGATCTCCAGCAGCCCGACGCTGACCAGGGCCAAGGCCGTCGTTCCGGCGACAATCTGACTCAGAAGATTCATCCTCACCCTCCACCAGGCAAGGCCGGTACACCCCGCGGCCTTCCTGTGCAGGTTACGCCGCGGACGCAGGGGCTATCAAGAGGTCTGATGGCTGCCTCCGATCCTGGCGCGTCATTCGACCCCGCCGCCTAAGCCGTCACTGACGTGCCGCTTCGCTGCACGCCGGCGGCCCCTTTTTTCCAGTCCGCAAGTTGACTAGGATGATCAGGATCATCTTTTGAAACGATGCAATCCCGAGGAAGTCCAATGACGCACGCTCCTGTCCTCCTGAACGACAACGGCGCCTGGTGCTGGTTCCAGGACGAGCGGGCGCTTGTCGATCCCGTAAACAACACCCTGCTGGTGGGATCAGTGGCCGCCCCCGAGGGGCCCGGCGGCGAAAGCCGCGGCGGGAACATCGAGGTGGCGGTCCTGGACTTTGCCACAGGTGAAAGCAAGGTCCACGTCCTCCATGAGCAACTCGAATCGGATGACCACAACGCGCCCGCCCTCCTGATCCGGCCGGACGGCCGTTACCTGGCGATGTATGCCAAGCACAAAACTGACAACTACTCGCGCTGGCGTGTCTCGGTCCGGCCGCATGACGCCAGCGAGTGGGAGCCGGAGCGGATTTTCGACTGGACCGAGCTCGCGGACGGCCGCGGCGCCACGTACTCCAACCTGCACCGCCTCGCGGCTGAGTCGCGGACCTACAACTTCGTCCGTGCCATCAACGATGACCCCACCCTGATGGTGTCCGACGACGACGGCAGCACCTGGAGCTACGGCGGCAAGCTCTTCACCCGGCCCAAGGTGGGCTACGTCAACGGCTACACCCGGTACAGCTCCAACGGCACCGACCGGATCGACCTGATCACCACGGACCACCACCCCCGCGATTTCAACAACAGCATTTACCACGGCTACGTCCAGGGCGACGCGCTCCATGATGCAGCCGGCCAGGTCATCAGCAAGCCCGTCATCGGGTCCACCGGAGTCAGCCAGGTGGAGCTGACCACCATTTTCGCGGCAGGCACCGAGTTCGACGGCGACGTCCTCACCCACGGCTGGACCGCCGACTTGAGGCGGCAGGGAACCCAGCTCGCCGCGATCATCACCTGCCGGGCCAACGACGTGAACGGAGTCCTCAAGCGGGTCCAGCAGCTCGACGTCGACGACCACCGCCTGCTGTACGCGCGCTTTGACGGCTCGGCCTGGACCCTGCACCCGCTGGCCGTGGCCGGCCCCGGATACCTCCCGCACGAGCAGGACTACACGGGCCTGGGGGCCGTGGATCCCTACGATCTGGACCACGTCTACATCTCGGCTCCGGTGGATCCGCGCTCCGGCCAGCCGACGAAGCACTACGAGATCTATTCCGGACGGACAGCCGACGGCGGCGCGAGCTGGGGCTGGGAGGCCGTCACCGCGGATTCTGCCGCGGACAACCTTCGGCCGATGGTGGTTCCCGGCGACTCCGGCGTACACGCCCTTTGCTGGTTCCGGGGCTCCATGCGGTCATCCCAGGCCTATAAAACGGAGATTGTGGCGATCGTCAGGGAGAACCGGGCCGCGGAGGCTGCCGGCTAGCAGCCTGAGAGGATCCCGCAGAGCGGAACTGGTTATTTCGCGGCGGTCAGAGCGGCGAAGACGGCCGGCAACAGGACGTCGTTCCTGCCCCAGACGGGGTCCAGGATCTCCACGTACCAGGAGTCGGCGAGCAACAACGCCAGGCTTTCGTTAGTTTCCTCCGCCCAGTCCCGGATCTGGTCCTCGGTGACCGGGTTCTCACTGGAGCCCAGGACGGTGACTACCTCGCCGCCGTCGAGCGTTACGGGGATGGACGCGCTGCTGGACTCCCCGGGGGCGTGGGCAACGGCCACCAGTTCGGACCGGGTGGACAGGACCAGGAGATCGGCGGCTGTTTCGGCGCTGCAGAATCCTGTGACGTACTGGCGCTGCCCGGTGCTGTCGGACTGGAGTCCGGGCTGGGATTCCTTGGTGAAGAGGCCGCTCCTGTTAAGGGCTGCCAGTTCGACGGCGATAGGTTCCGTTTCGGCGTCGAAGGTCGGCGTGAAGGTGGCCGCCTGGTACTCGCTCTTCCCTTCGAGCCAGCGGGCAGTCAGCTCCCCGGCGGCGTCAAGGGTGGTGGCCTGCCGCCAGGCACCCTTGTCCTCCAGGTTCCTGCCGAACTGGTCGCGGACTTCCGCTTGTGTGGGTTCCATCCTCGGATGCTACCGGCGTTGTGTCGCGGCACTCCAGTGACAACGACACAGCACTTAACCTGCAGCCTGTCTGGCAAGGCAGCAAAACCCGCGGCCCCTGGAGCAGGGGCCGCGGGTTTTGGCTGGGCCAGGATCGGCTACTAACCGACCGGAGGCGTCAGGGTGAAGGTGGCTGCCTTGTCGCCGTAGTCGTCGCTGATATCGATGGTGGTCGGTCCATTCTTGATGTCAAACGCGATCACGCCGCTGTGGACCTGGCCAGCCGGGCTGTCCATTTCGGTTGGCAGGCCTCCCTCTTCCAGATAGATCCCTTCGCCTTCCTTGCCGTCGGCATCGTATGCCTCGAAGTTGGCCGGGTTCGCAGAGCTGGTACCGGTCAGCGTCTCCCAGGAGACCTCCACCAGGAGGAATCCTCCGTTGTTCGGCTTCATGTAGGACATGGTGGGAATCTCAGTCACATAGAGGGAGTCAATGACGGTGACCTTCACCGTGTTGCCTTCGGACACGGTGACCACGAAGGAGTCCGCATCAGCGGCGGCTCCCGACGACGGAGCGGGTGCCGCTTTGGAAGCTGCGGGGTCCTCTGCGGCGGCAGACTGGGACGCGGACGACTTCTGAAGTTCGTTCACCACGGCTGCGGTGGAGGCAATGGACGCCAGCGTGACCAGGGTTCCCACAACCATGCCGAGGACCCAAACGACGCCGGTGATGATCCAGGCCTTCACCTTGTTCTCCGGGTACCCTTCCAACGGACGGCCGTCCTTGTCCCTGGTATTGCCAGTCAGGGTGATGATCAGGTCCACGATGGACCAGATGCCGAGTCCGCCGGCGGTCAGCAGCTTTGCGATGCCGGTGCCGATCTTGCCCAGGTAGAAGCGGTCCACACCCAGGTTGCCCAGGAGGAGGGACAGGAGCCAGGTGGTGAGGAAGGACTTTCCCGGACCGGTGGCGTAGGGAACATGTCCGTAGGGGTCCTGACCGGGTCCCGGCTGGTATCCGCCCTGCTGTCCGCCCTGGTAGTACTGCCCTCCGAAAGTGGACGGTGCATTCGGAATCGGCGGAGCTCCTGCTCCGGTGTCATTCTGGGGCGACTGTGGGTAGCTGGGGTGACTCATGGTTCTTGGATCCCGTTTCTGTTGGCCGATGGCGCTCACAGCACGGGGGATCCATGATCGGCTGCCCCCAGTACCGATGATGCTCCAAAAAGTCTAGACGATGGTCCGGCTATGCGGGCCTGGGCCGCGCGCGTACGTGCATCCGCTCGCCCTGCTGCCCAAACAGGCTGATGAACTCTACGGGTCTGCCGTCAGCGCTGGCGAACCAGTGCGGTGTGTGGGTGTCGAATTCCGCGGCTTCGCCAGGGCGAAGTTCAAAGTCCTTGTTGCCCAGCACCAGACGCAGCCGTCCGTTGAGGATGTAAAGCCATTCGTAGCCTTCGTGAACGCGGGGGTCGGGCTCGTCCCCGCGGCTATCGCCGTCGAGCACCATCTTGAAAGCCTGTAGTCCGCCCGGGCGGCGCGTGAGCGGAACGGCTGTCATTCCGCCATGGGTGATGGGCCGGAGGTGGATTCTCGGATCCCCGGTGGGCGGGGCGCCAACCAGATCATCGAGCGGAATACCGTACAACCTCGCGAGGGGCAGCAGGATTTCGAGGTTTGGCCTGCGTTGGCCGGATTCCAGGCGGGACAGGGTGCTCACCGATACCCCGGATGCGGAGGACACGTCTCCAAGGGTGAGGTTCCGTTCTATGCGGAGGGCCCGAAGCCGGGGGCCGACCGCCCCGAGAACATCGTCAAGCTCGTTTGCCATACCCCCACTTTGCCATAACGGCAAAAAGCTTTGTCAATAACTGTTTCTGCGGTGGAAGCTGGTGACAGCGCCAAAGGACGCAGGCGGCGAACTTTCAGGGCGCGACGAAAGGACACAACAGTATGGACACCACACGGTATGACGTTGTGATTGTTGGCGGCGGTGCGGCGGGACTCAGCGCGGCCACGACGCTGGGCCGGGCGTTGCGCCCGGTGCTGGTCATCGATTCCGGAACTCCACGGAACGCACCGG
>DATCVX010000161.1:0-13171 GCA_036566705.1 Arthrobacter sp.
CAGCTCGTGCATCTCGCTGACATCGCCGAAGTCCGCGAAGTACGGTTCCAGCGCGGTGATGGTGGCGTCCGACGGCGGCGCCTGCTCCAGGCGGGCCCGCGCGGCTTCCAGCAGCGAATCGGCGTTGCTCAGCTGCCGGTCCAGTGCCTTATATTCACTCTGCAGGACGGCCGCGGCCTCGGTGCTGGCCTGGTGCTTCTGCCGCGCCGCCTCGATGTTGGCGCGCAGCGGTTCCAGGTCGGCCTGGGCGGCCAGGGCGTCCTTGAGCCGCTGCTCGATCCTGGTAAGTTCCTCGGCCGCGACCGCAGCCGATACTTGCTCCCAGGGCCTGTGGTCCTCCGCAATCAGCCTCAGCGCGTCGAGTTGCCGGCTCATGCCCTGATGGGACGCTTCCCGGCTTTGGGCCAGCTCGGCAGCCTTGGCCAGTTCCTGCTGCAGGTCCTCCACCTGGGCGGCAACCAGCTCGAGCTTGGCGGCGTTGTCGAAGCCGAGAACGTAGTCCTGGCGGCCCGTGAAACGGTCGTCCTTTTCCACCGTGTGGCGGTTGCGCTTGACCACCCCGCCCAGGCTCAGGCCCTTGTCCAGGGTGGCCAGTTCATCGGGGTCCGCAACGCACGGATAGGCGAAATCGAGGGCGATCCGCTCCCGGATCCATTCGCCCGCGTCCGTCACCGCGCCGCTGGCGAGGATATCCAGTTTGGTGAGGAGGTCGCCGTCGCGCACATCCTCCACGGCCAGCGCGCCGCCGGCGAGCGGCTTGGACACGTCCACGGCGCGCAGGGCCCCGCGGACCTTGTTGTCGTTCAGGTAGCGGGTCACCGCGGCGAAATGTTCGCCGGGGACCAGCAGCGTGGTGGCGAGGTTCCGGAGCGCCCGCTCCGCGGCGGGACGCCACTGCTCCTCCCCCTCGGCGAGGTCGATCAGCTCGCCGCCGAACGGCATCCGGTCCTCAGCAACGCCGGTGGCCGCGGCAATTGCCGCTCGGTTCTCAATGCTCGACGGCGGCAGCAGTGACTTGCGTGTCTTCAGCGACACGAGCTCCTGCTGGGCAGCCGCCAGCTCGCGTTTCTTAGTGGCGTGGCCATCAAAGGCCTCGAAACGGAGTTCCTGCAGGGCCTGCGAGTCATCCTTGAGCTCGGCCGACCGGGCGGCCGCCTGCTCGTGTGCCTGTTCCCAGCCCTCGGCGGTCCACTCAAGCTGCAGGCCGGCGTCGGACAGCGCCTTGCGGGCCGCTTCCTCCACCTGCCGCCCGAGCCTCAGGCTAACCCTGGCGTTCTCCAGCGACTGCTCGATCGCGGAGATCGCGTTGCCGCCTTGGCTGTTGTAGTCGGTCTCCAGCTGCCGCAGTTCCCTGGCCAGCCCGTCACGGACCGAGCGTTCCGCACCCAGCTCCTTGGCCTTGACCTGGGCAAGCTCCTTGAACCGGGCAAGGGTTTTCTGGTGCACAGTGACCGCGAGCTTCTGCCTGTAGGCCTCAAACTCCTCGCCCGCCAGCTCACGGAGCCGGTTCGCGTCAAGCAGCGACTGCGCATAGTCCTTGTTCAGCCCGGGCACGGGCGCCAGCTGGTCCCGCTGCTGCCGCACGTCCTCCAGCCGCTGCCGGATGGACATGAGGTTGCTGAACTCCTCCACCACGTCATCAGCTGCGGCGAGGGTGGCCGGGGCGTCCAGGACCTGGTCGCGGAAGAAAGTGTTGACGCTGCCGCCCAGGCCTTTCCCGGCCTGGATCACGCGGAGCAGCGGCAGGGCCTGGTCCGAGCTGATGCCCAGGAGCCGGCGGAAGCGCTCCGCGAAGGCCTTGTGGACGTCGAAGACCTGGGCGTCCGGGAAGACCGCCTCCAGTGCGGCTTTGGTGAAGCGCTTCTCCGCAATGTCCTCGATGGCCGGCAGGTCCAGCGGCCTGGTATCGATCAGGTAGAAGCGCCCGACACTGGACTCCGTGCCGTTCTTCGGCAGGTCGAACAGTGCCGACACCGTGACGCGGGTGCCAGCCGCGTTATCAAACGTCAGCGCGACGGCGGACCACGTGGCACCCGGGCGCTGGAAGGCACTGGCCGAGCCCTCGCCCACCGCCTTGTCGCCCACCTTGCCGCGCATATACGTGAACGTGGTCCGCTTGTCCTCCACGGCACCGCCGGCACGCTGCGCCGCCGCCTCGTTGGACCGCGGCCGGGCATCAAACACCCGCAGCATGGCATCAAACAGCGTCGACTTGCCCACGCCGGAGTTACCCGTCAGCAGTGTTCCGTTGCGGTCCACATGCATCGTGTGGGCGCCATGGAACGTGCCCCAGTTGACCACCTGCACCAAGGCAAGGCGCATCTGGCCGGGATTCGTGAGCTCGCCCATCGGCAGCATGGTTGCGATGCTCACTTGGCCTCCTCCTCGATGGCGTTGGGGGACGCCGACGACGATGCCGCCCCCGCCCCTTCGCCGGACGGCACTGTTGCAAGCAACAGGCCGTCCGGCTCCGACAGGCCCGATGCCACTCCCGGGGCGGCATCGGCGTCGTCGTCGTTGGGCGCGTCACCTGCCGCGTCGTCGTCCTCCGCAGAGTCCTCCTCGGCCGAACGGTCGCCGTCGAGCTCTATCAGGGGTTCTGTGCCTGTGGGGTCGGCTGTTGCTGCTACCAGGGCTTCGATTTGGGCGGGGATGTCGCCGATGTTTTCGAACGGGAGGGCCAGCGGGAGGGCGTTGGAGATCGTGTAGACGTCGTCCAGGCCGGTGGTGAGGAGGAGTTGGCGGGCCAGGAGCTTCGTGATGGCGCGGGTGACCACGTCCGAATCCCTCAGGGCGTCCTGCTGGCCGGCGGGCTGGTAGTGGGCCACGAGGTCCGCTATTTCCTCGCGGGTGATGGTGGGATCGGTCTGGGCGGTGACGTGGCGGTCCAACAGCAGGCGCAGGCGGAGCAGCACGATGGTCTCAACCCGGCTCAGCGCACGCTGTTGGCGCAGGATGCTTGAGCGTGAACTGCCGCCGATCGCCTCTGGATCCACCGGGCGCAGGACCGCGATCTTGCGTTCGTGATCCAGCTCGAGGGTCAGGAAGAGCTCGGACAGGCGGCTGCGCAGGATCAGCTGGTTATCCAGGAGTGTGGTCCACAGCTTTTCGTCGCGGCCGCCGTCGACATATGGGCCCTTGAGCAGCTTCACCAGGGCCTGGCGCACCTTCATGGAGAGCACGCCTGTGTCGCCGGGGAACAGCGCCGCGCCGTCCACAAACGTGTCGCGGGGCGCGACGCTAAAGGGTCGTTCAGCGTGCGTAGGCGCCTCAACCGCCGGCGCGGCCTCCTCAACGGGAGGTGCCGCCGTCGTGGTTTCTTCAGTCATCGTCAATCCTTCTTGAGGGTGACCACCGGCAGGAATGCCTTGCGGGTGGTGCCGTCTATCTGTTCGAAGTCGAGGCCGTCCCAGGCGAGCCGGTCAAAGTCCGCGCCTTCGTGGAGTGCGTGCGACAGGAGTGCCCGGATGGAGTTGATGTGCTGTTCGTCCGGCGGCAGCTGGGCCCAGGCCTCGGCCAGCGTAGAGGCACCGGCGAAGGCCGCCTTGATCGCCTCGGGCCGGGCCTTGCCCGTCCTCGGCGAGCGCACGCGGTCGGATTCGCTGAAGGCGATGGGGTCCGCGAGCCTGGGCGGAACGGCAAACTCGTCGGGATCGTAAAGCTTGACCATGGCCAGCGATTCGAAGCCGGCGTTGAACAGCACCGGACCGCGGACCAGGCCGGGCCGTTCCCGTTCATAGGGCAGCGACCGGATGGCCTGCTCAGCCTCGCGCAGGACTTTCCGGAGGCGGACGGACTGGCGGAAGTCGTCGCTCTGCACGTAGGTGTTCAGGCTTTCGCTGAGCTTGCCGTAGATCCGCTGGATCTGGCTGTGCTGGTGGCGGAGCTCAGCCACTAGGTTCTTCAGGGTTTCCCTGTCCTCCGGCGAGAGGTCGTCGGCGAACTGCCGGCTGAGGACCTCGCCGATCGCGGAACGGAACCGCATCTGCTGCTGCGGATCCTCCAGGAACGCGGTGAATGACCGGAACGTCCTGCCCTCGGGGCTCTGCCGCAGCCGTTTGTCCGCCTCAAGCACCTGCGCCATGGTGGCGCCCTTGCTGAGCGACTCCTCGATGATCTGGTTGCGCAGCTCGCCCACCAGTTCCTCGATCCGGTCGCGCATTTTCTTGTAGTCCGCGGGCAGGCTCGCGGCCAGGTCCAGGATGTTGCCGGCGGCCTCCACGGCTTCGTCGTCATCGAGCAGGCCGTCAAAGTCGCCCGAACTGATGTCCTGGATCAGCTGCTGCCGCTCCCCGATCTCTTCGGCCAGGGATTCCAGCCGGGCACTCTGGTCCGGGTTCGTCTCGTTGGCCAGCTTCTCCACATCACCCAGGAGCGTGCCCAGCCGGGAACCGTTCAGCGTGGAACGCTCGCTGGAGAGGCTGTCAAGGAAGGCGAGCACACGGGCGGCCGGCTCGGTGACCTCGTAGACAATCTGGCCAGACTGGTTCCGGCGGGTCAGGAAGTGCTTGCGCGTCCACTCGTCGCCGAATGACTTCCCGTTGGCCGCACCGCCCAGCCCGGGTTCTTCCCGGCGGAGCTGCTCCAGGAAGGAGTCGACGTCGGCATGGAACTCCTCGAGCGGAAGCTGCGGGCGGGTGCGGGTGAAGGACGCCTGCAGCACGGCGATGACCCAGGGAGCGGAGCGGGTCAGCGCCCACGCCGGTCCTTTGGTAAGGAGTTCGAGGTCCCTGAGCCGGGCGCTGATCGCGTCAGCGGATGACCTGGCGGAGCGGGGCACGACTCTCCTTCAGCTGCTGGGGTGGTTGGGCAGCGCGGATCGCGAAAACTGCCAACTACAAGGTTAACGCAGGCCCCGCTACCGAGTAATCGTTGTAGCCCACTCGCCGTGGGAGCACACTGAATAAATCACCTGAAAGGAGTTTTGACATGCGTGAGAAAGCTGCACTGGTCACGGTACTGGCGGCTGCGGCGGTGATTCTGGGTGGCGCGACAATGGCGGTCGCTGCGAGCACCCGTACGGGCGGAGACCAGGACCTGGGCAGGATCGGAGTCAACGTCGACCGGTCTTCGCAGTTGTCCACCACCACGGGGTCCAGTCACGACGACGACGACACCAACCTCGCACCCCTGAACACTGCGGACCGGGACCAGGCCGCGAACGCCGCACTGGCCAGGGTGGGTCAAGGCACTGTCACCGAGGTGGAACGGGAAAATGACGGGAACGTCGCCTACGAGGTTGAAGTCAGGCTGGACAACGGTTCTGAGGTTGAAGTGGGGCTCGGCGCCGACTTCGCGGTCCTGAACCAGGCCGCCCCGGAGTTCGACGACGATTAGGGCAAGCGGGGACAGTGACTTCCGCGACCGCTCCGTGACCTACGGCCCGGTAGCATTGCGATCCCATATCAACCCGTTGCGCCGGCGTGCCGGGTCTGGCTGACGGCGGCCGGCAGCCCCTACGCTCGTGCTACTGATCCAACCGAAGCAACGGCGCAGCAGGGGGAAGCATGCAGTTCGACCTAAGTGCAGTGGAGACGGCCACCATGGTTTTCATAGGAACCCTGGTGTTTGCCCTGGTCCTGGCGGCCTTCGTCCTGGTGGCCGGATTCCTGGCCCTGGTCCTGGTAGGCGTGGGCAAGCTGGGCTGGTTCGTCGCCTCCACCACGTTGCTGGCAGTGGTCCACGGAATCAACCATGGATGGGACAGGCTGGTGCATCATGCGTCCACGGTGGAGATTCCCGGTGACTTCCAGGGCCAGCCATCCCCTAGCACCGGAAGCTACCCGCGGGTAATATTGAGAGACAGCTAAAGGGTTCTCCAACCCGGCGGATCCATGGCTTGAACCGGCCATCCCGGGCAGAGGAGATACCCCATGAGCTCCGCCACTGACAGTCCCGCCGCCAGCTTGCCACCCACTGATGCGCCGGACGCAGATGTTCCCGTCGCGTCGGGCAACATCGGATCCGAAGCCACCGCGGCCGACGCCCGCGCCATAACCGAGGCAGCCCGCCAGGCCGACTGGGACCGGCCCAGCTTCGCCAAGGGACTCTACCTGGGCAATTTCGACCTCAGCCTCGTCCACCCCTGGCCCACCGCCAAACCCGATGACGTGGAACGCGGCGAAGCGTTTATGGCCCGCATCGAGGCGTACGCCCGTACCATGTCCGGGCGCGTTATAGAACGAGATGCCAGGATCCCGGACGAATACCTCAGGGGCCTGGCTGACCTCGGCGTCTTCGGCATGAAGATCCCGCAGGAGTACGGCGGCCTGGGATTGTCCCTGGTGTACTACGGCCGGGCGCTGGCCCTGCTGGGCAGCGTGCACCCCAGCCTCGGCGCACTGCTGTCCGCCCACCAGTCCATCGGGGTGCCCGAACCAGTCAAAGTGTTCGGAACACCGGAGCAGAAGAAGGAATACCTGCCCCGCTGCGCCGCCGGCGCCATCACCGCGTTCCTGCTCACGGAGCCTGACGTGGGCAGCGATCCGGCCCGGATGGGCAGCACGGCAGTTCCCACGGACGACGGCGGGTCCTACCTTTTGGACGGCGTGAAGCTTTGGACCACCAACGGCGTCATCGCCGAACTGGTGGTGGTGATGGCCCTGGTCCCTGCCCACACTGACGCCGACGGCACAAAGCACAAGGGCGGCATCAGCGCCTTTGTGGTGGAAATGGACTCCCCGGGCATTACCGTGGAGAACCGCAACACGTTCATGGGGCTGCGCGGCATCGAAAACGGCGTGACCCGGTTCCACCAGGTCCGGGTCCCGGCCGCCAACCGCCTCGGGCGTGAAGGCCAAGGCCTGAAGATCGCGCTCACCACACTGAACACGGGCCGGCTGTCCATTCCGGCGCTGTGCGTCGCGTCCGGCCGCTGGAGCCTGAAGATCGCCCGCGAATGGTCCAACGCCCGTACCCAGTGGGGCCAGCCGGTGGGCAAGCATGAGGCAGTGGGCAAGAAGATCGCCTTCATCGCGGCGTCCGCCTTTGCCCTGGATGCCGTCTTCGAGCTGTCCGCCGAGCTCGCCGACGCCGGGCAAAAGGATGTCCGGATTGAAGCTGCCCTGGCCAAGCTGTGGTCCACGGAAATCAGCTACCGGATCGCCGACGAACTGGTGCAGATCCGCGGCGGCCGGGGCTTCGAGACGGCGGAGTCCCTCCGGGCGCGCGGTGAACGGGCGGTTCCGGCAGAGCAGCAGTTGCGCGATCTCCGGATCAACCGGATCTTTGAGGGTTCGTCGGAAATCATGAAGCTCCTCATCGCCCGCGAAGCGGTGGACGCCCACCTGGCGGCCGCCGGCGACCTCGCATCGGTGGACGCAAGCCTGCAGGACAAGGCAAGGGCCGCCGTCGGGGCTTCAGGGTTCTACGCCCGGTGGCTGCCCAAACTCGTGGCCGGCGCCGGCATGGACCCCCGCTCCTACAGCGACTTCGGGCGGCTGGCCAAACAGCTGCGCTTCGTGGAGCGGTCCTCGCGCAAGCTGGCCCGCCAGACCTTCTACGGAATGGGACGCTGGCAGGCCAGGCTCGAGTACAAGCAGGCGTTCCTGGGCCGGGTGGTTGATATCGGCGCGGAGCTCTATGCGATGGCCGCGTGCTGCTCCCGGGCCGAGATGTTGCTCCACACCGCGCCGGAACAGGCTGCCGGCGCCTACGAACTCGCCGAGGCGTACTGCGAGCAGGCCCGGGTCCGCGTCGAGGAGTACTTCGACCAGCTCTGGCGCAACACCGACGACGGCGACCACGACCTCTCCCGCAAGGTCCTGGCCGGCGACTACACCTGGCTTGAGGCCGGGGTCCTGGACCAGTCGGAAGGCACCGGGCCGTGGATCGCGGACGCCACTCCGGGTGCCTCAACAAAGGAAAACCTGCACCGCGACTACCGCTAGCAACTGATAAGCATCCTTGTTATCGCAGGTCACCAGTGGTTGAGTTGACCCATGAGCAACCAAACAGGCCCAGAGGACAGCTTTCCGCGGCGCGCCCGGAATGAGAATCTACGGAGTGAGACTGCTCGTGACGAAGCCTTCGCCGGCGGGGAACCCACGCGAGCTTTCGACCGGACCCCGCCGCCCTCCGCCGAGCGGGAGTACCGGGCGGACACCCCGGTGACGGATCCGGCCCTGCCGGACCCGAACGTGACCGACCGGCAGACGGCCGTGGCCCGGGAAAAGGAGCAGTTCGGCGGCATCAAGGTGGGCTCAGCCTTCTTCGGCTGGCTGGCCGCCACCGGCATGGCCGTCCTGCTGACCGCCTTCGTGGCCGCAGCGGGCACCGCAGTCGGGCTGGCCAACAACACCGACGTCAACGACGCCGTCAACCAGGTGGCCACGAACGGCACGGTCGGGCTGGTGGGCATCATCGTCCTGCTGGTGATCCTGTTCGTCTCCTACTATTCGGGCGGCTACGTTGCGGGCCGGATGGCACGGTTCAACGGCGCCAAGCAGGGATTCATGGTGTGGATCTGGGCGCTGATCGCCGCGGTGGTCATCGCCATCGTAGGCCTCATCGCCGGCCAGCAGTTCAACGTCCTGGCCAACCTGAACAGCTTCCCGCGGATCCCCATCAACGAAGGCGAACTGACCATCACCAGCATCATTGCCGCTGTTGTGGTGGCCTTGGTGGCGCTCGTCGGCGCCGTCCTGGGCGGGCTCGCGGGCATGCACTTCCACCGCAAGGTGGACCGGGCCGGCTTCACTCCGGACGAAACGTACAGCGAAGGCTAGGCGAGGAGTACGGCGTCCACGTAGTACCAGCGGCGGTCCTCGCGGACGAAACGGCTGGTTTCGTGGTGGACTCCGCGTCCGCCGTCGTGCCGGAAGTGGGCTTTGAACTCCACGGTCCCCTCGGTATCCAGCGGGCCGCCGCGGCTAGTGGACAGGATGTCCAGGCGCCGCCATTCCATGGCCGGGTCCAGTTCCAGCTCGGACGGCGCCGTGTCCGGATGCCACGTGCGCAGCAGGTAGCCGGCGTCGAGCAGGACAAATGCGCTGTACCGGGACCGCATGAGCTGCTCGGCTGTCGCGGCGTCGGACTGGCCGCTGTGGAACCGTCCGCAGCACTGCGCGTACGCCTCCCCGGACAGACAGAAGCAGCTGCGCGACGTGGCGGGGTTCTCGGGCATGGCGCTCCTGTCAGGGTGGTCCGGGGGCCGCATTGGGGGCTCCTTCGGGGTCTCTGTCCGACTATAGGCGGCCCCGGCGTTGTCATATCCGGTAACAGGTTCGAAACAACCCCGGACGCACCCCGCCACGGGTCGGCAGGGCCCAAAAATAGTCCGTAAGGTAGTGGAGGGGCTGTTGCCCGTGGTGATGGGTGCCGGCACGGGCTCCGCTGCTGGCAGATTGGAGAGGTGACGTGGGAGATTCAACGACCATCGCTCTTAACCTGACCTTTTTCGGAACCCTGGGCCTGGCGTTCCTGATGTTTCTTGGCCTGTTCCTGCTGGTGGTCGCAACGCTGGTCCTGGCCGGCGTCGGCCGCCTGGTCGCCCTGACAGTCATGGCCCTGTTCGGCAAGCTTCACCGGCAGGAAACCCTTCCCCTGGTCCGCCTTACCGGCAACCCTGCGGGTGCCTCATCGGTTCCGGCCGCGGGCACCGCTCCGGCAGGGCACGACGACGGCGCTGCCGCCCCCTCTCCCGCGAAACCACAGCGCGCCGGCGTGCTCCACGCGGGAGCCGCTGCCGTACGTGAAAACCTGCGGACAAGAACCGGCGCCGCGCTGACCACCGTGCGCGCCCACGGCAGTGCCGCCGTTGCCACCCTGACAGCGCCGCGCGACTGGCGCAAAGCCCTGCGCGACGGCCGCGCCGCGCTGAAACCGTCTGAATTCAAGCCGCGGTTCCGGTACGCCGTCGAGCACCATCCCCTGCTCACCGCGGCACGCCGCGAACCGCCGGTGCTGGCGGAGGACTGGGCCGCCGCCGTCGCGGAAGCCGATGCCCGGGCCGTAGCGCGTGAACGGGCCGCCGCGCCGGAGATCAGGATCTCTGTCCGGGACCTGCCCGATCCCGGCGTGCCTGCGGAGAACGTGGTGGCCGTCGCCCCGCTGGTTGAGTCGGCGCTGCACCAGGACCACCCGGTGCGGGACGTACCGCGGTCCTTCAAGAAACCCTCCGCTCCCGCACCGCTGTCTCCGCTGGATACCGGTTCGCTGATGTCCCTCTCCGGACACGCCAAAGTCCTCAAGGGCAAGCTGCCCGCCGACCGGCACTGACCTTCACAAACCGTCATTACCGGCCGGTGCGTTACCCCGCGCTACGAAAAGCGAAGCACTGTGGCGCTTTCCTGCAGGGCGCCGCCGAATTTGTGTAGCGTCGTGACGATCCACAGCAATCCGCGTGGGGAATCGATCTGTGAGGAGCCGGGGATGAGCCTCAGCGAACTTCGTGTGTTCGGGCGGTCCGGCACGCCCATCAGCCCGCTGACGCTGGGCACCATGAACTTTAGCGAAGGGCCCGGCGGCGCATCCGGCGGCGCCCCCACCGGAGCGGACGAAAGCATCCGCATCATCCAGGCCGCCCTTGATGCCGGCATCACCGCGGTGGACACCGCCGACGTCTATTCACAGGGTGAGTCTGAGCAAGTGGTGGGCCGTGCACTGCGCGGCCGCCGCGACGACGTCTTCCTGGCCACCAAGTTCCACGGCCAGATGAGCGCCAACCCGGCCCACTCGGGAAACTCCCGGCGCTGGATCATGCAGGCGGTCGAGGGCAGCCTCCGGCGGCTGCAGACGGACCGGATCGACCTCTACCAGGCGCACCGGCCGGACTACAACACTGACGTGCTGGAGACCATCACCGCCCTGAACGACCTCATCCGGCAGGGCAAGATCCTCTACTACGGCACGTCGGTGTTCACCCCCGCGCAGCTCGTGGAGGCGCAGTGGCTTGCCACCACCAACCACCTGATCCCGCCCGTTGGCAACCAGGTCCCCTATTCCATGCTGGTGCGCGCCAATGAACGCGATGTCCTGCCCATCTCCCAGCAGTACGGGCTCGGCGTGCTCGCCTACGGGCCCCTGGCCGGCGGCTGGCTCTCCGGCGACTTCGTCCTGGACGCCGGCAAACCGCCTGCACGCGTGCACTCCCTGCCGGGCCGGTACGACATCTCCGGGCCTGCCAGCGAGCGGAAGCTGCTGGCATCGGATTCTCTCGCCCGGCTCGCGGACAAGCTGGAGATCTCCCTGGTGGACCTCGCCGTGGGCTTCGCCCTGAACCATCCGGCCATCAGCAGCGTAATCATCGGCCCGCGCACCGAGGAACACCTGAACGCCTACATCAAGGCGGCAGACACGCTCCTGGGCGAAACCGTGCTGGACGCAATCGACGAGCTGGTTCCGCCCGGGACCAACTTCGTGGAACGCGACGCCGGGGCGATCGTCCCGTCCCTGGAGTACGCGGAGCTCCGCCGCCGCTGACCGCAGTGGCCCGCTGCCGCCGTCGTGGTTTGGAAAGCCCTTACCATGAGCCGGCATCTCCGCTAGCGTGAAAACCATGGAATTCAGATACCTCGGAAACAGTGGCTTCAAAGTCTCGGAAATCACGTTCGGCAACTGGCTGACGCACGGCTCGCAGGTGGAGAACGACGTGGCCACCCAGTGCGTGCGGGCCGCCCTCGACGCCGGCATCAGCACCTTCGACACGGCGGACGTCTACGCCAACACAGCCGCGGAAACGGTCCTCGGTGAAGCGCTGAAGGGCGAGCGCCGCGAGTCCCTGGAGATCTTCACCAAGGTCTACGGCCCCACCGGGCCCAAGGGCAAAAACGATCTGGGCCTGTCCCGCAAGCACATCATGGACTCGATCAACGGTTCTCTCCGCAGGCTGCAGACGGACTATGTGGACCTCTACCAGGCCCACCGGTACGACTTCGAGACGCCGCTGGAGGAAACCATGCAGGCGTTCGCGGACATTGTCCGGCAGGGCAAGGCGCTGTACATCGGCGTCAGCGAGTGGACCGCGGAGCAGCTGCGCGAAGGCCATGCCCTGTCCAAGGAACTGGGCTTCCAGCTGATCTCCAACCAGCCGCAGTACTCCATGCTGTGGCGCGTCATCGAGGCCGAGGTTGTGCCGGCGTCGGAGGAGCTGGGCGTGTCCCAGATTGTCTGGTCCCCCATGGCGCAGGGTGTGCTGAGCGGAAAGTACCTGCCCGGCCAGCCTGCCCCCGAGGGCAGCCGCGCCACGGATGACAAGGGCGGCGCCAAGATGATCCAGCGCTGGATGCGAGACGACGTGCTGACGGGCGTGCAGGAGCTCAAGCCGATCGCCGCGGAAGCCGGGCTCACCATGCCGCAGCTCGCGGTGGCCTGGGTCCTGCAGAACCCGAACGTGGCCTCCGCCATCGTGGGCGCGTCACGTCCCGGGCAGATCGCGGACAGCGTTGCCGCCGCGGGCGTGGTCCTGGAGCCTGAGGTCCTGAAGAAGATCGACGACGTGATCGGTTCCCTCGCCGAGCGTGATCCGGCGCAGACCAAGTCGCCCGCCGCCCGCGAAGCGTAGGAGCTCCGCTCACTAATTCCACCCGTCAAGCGCGAACGTACGGTTGAGGCCCTGTTTCTCATGGAAAACGTGGCCTCAACTGTACGTTCGCGCCGTTGACGGGGGCGTGCACCGCGGCGTAAACCTGTCAGGAGGGAAACCCAACAGCCTCATCGAGCAGAATCGCACAGTCATGAAGCAGATCTACAGGCAACGCCAGTCAGGCCGCACCGCGCCGCACGCAGGTGTTCCCACCTCGGGGCCGTTGACCCTGGAGGAGCTGCAGCTGGCTGCCCGGAACCATGCCATGCCGCTGGAGGCGCTGCGCCGGGATATCACGCCGCCCGGGCTCCACTACGTCCTCACGCACTTCGACATCCCGGACATTGACGCGTCGTCCTGGCGCCTGCAAATCAAGGGGGCCGTGGAGCGGTCGCTGGAGCTGAGCCTGGCCGCGCTCAGGAAGGACCCGGCCATCACCATTCCCGTCACCCTTGAATGTGCGGGCAATGGACGGTCCCTGCTCAAACCGCGGCCGCTGAGCCAGCCCTGGGTCCAGGAAGGCGTGGGGACGGCGGAGTGGAAAGGGGTGCCGCTGGCCTACCTGCTCGCGAAGGCCGGCGTCCTGCCCGAGGCTGCCGAGGTGGTCTTCACAGGCGCCGATTCCGGAATCCAGGGCGGCATCCGGCA